>JBCCNR010000009.1:0-14335 GCA_039025725.1 Pseudomonadota bacterium
CTTGCTTTTTCTTTAGGACAGACTTTGCAACAGCCTTGATAGAGGCACCTTGTAAAGGCATATTATTTTTATCTTTTAACTTAAGGATTATATGTGGAGATTTGTAATCAATGGAAATTTTCCATCCTAATGCGTCTTGCTGTTCAGAGGCCGCAATAATTTCATTATAATTTAGCCCTATTTCATAAGCATTATTTTGCACAGTACCCGGATGGCTGCGCGCAGCAAGTGTCACGAAGATAACATTCACAATTGCAAGTAAAACAAAGAAAATGACGAAATACCAAGGTATGATGCGATCTTTAAAAGGAATTTTCGAAGGTTGCATTGCTATTATCCGCTGACAAAAATTGTTTTCTCAATGATTTCGGCCTGATCAGTCTGATCTTGAAGTGTAATGGTGATTTTATGCCGCATATTCTTTTGTTCAGATGCGGTTATAAACACCCTAAAATGTCCAATACTATCCGCATAAACATGAATATTCTCTACTGGCTGACCATAGGCAAGCATTCTAATTGCATTATAATCAATGCCCTCAATGGTTAATGTATAATCTCTGTGCGCATGTGTTTTATTTAAGATTTTAATATCATAGCCATTGCGTATATCGCCGTTGGATAACCTCACAAAAAGAGGATTACGATCATGTAAGACATGCAGCTCAGTTTCGGCTCTATTTGCCAAATTATAAAGCGATATTCCAATAACAAGAACCAATATCCCTAGATAATAAAATGTACGTGGTCTTATAAAGTTTTTAAAACGAAAAGACTCAGATGGTGTTTTTGTCTCAAAATTTTCGAGCCTATCATATTGTATCAATTTCTTATCAAATCCAACTTTCTGCATAATATTGTCACATGCATCAATGCATAATCCACAAGAAATGCACTCCATTTGCTGCCCATCTCTAATATCAATTCCCACCGGACATACCTGCACACATGCATGACAATCAATACATGCTCCGCGCTCTGCAAGAGGCGCACCTTTTTTATAATGCCCTCTTGGCTCTGCGATATTTTCATTATAGCCAATAACCAATGTATCTTTGTCATACATGGCCGACTGGAACCGCGCATAAGGACACATATAAGTACAAACTTGCTCACGCGCATAGCCTGCCATAAGATATGTAGAGCCAGTTAAAACAATAATCCACCCACCAACTGACCAGGGAACATCAAGGTGTAGGATTTGCTCCATAAGGGTCGGAGCATCATTGAAATAAAACACCCAGGCTCCGCCTGTCATGACCCCAATACATATCCATAAAAAATGCGTAAGGCCCTTGCGCCATAATTTATCGAAAGAAAGAGGTGCTTTATCCAATCTTATGCGCTGATTGCGGTCTCCCTGAATGAGTTTTTCGACTGTAATAAATAAATCTGTCCATATGGTTTGAAAACAGAAATAACCACACCATACGCGTCCCATCAGGCTTGTGATAAGAAACAAGCCAACCGCAGCCACAATCAAAATTGCCGTCAAATAATAAACTTCTTGTGGCCAAATTTCGATAAAAAAGAAATATCCACGCCCATCAATCATGTCAATCAGAACTGCCTGATCCGGAGCATGCGCACCACGATCATATCTCACCCAAGGCAGGCCATAATACACAAAAAGCGCAAGCGCCATGATAATCCACTTCAAGGTTCTGAATTTGCCCTTTATAGATTTGGGATAAATTCTCTTCTGAGCCTCAAAATACTGAATATCATCTTGTGTGTTCTGCATTAGGTCCTGAAAATTGAGTTTTCAGATGCAAATTTACAATAAATAGAATGATTTGTAGTTGATTTTTGTCAATTTATCATGAGGAAATACAGACACCTAACTTCGTGATGATAACATATGAAGCAGGCCCTTATGAAATAGGTACAAACTTTGCCAAAATCATCACTGGCTTAGGTGTCTCAGGAAATAAGGACGGGCTTATCAGCAACATCACATCTTACAGACCACATTTTCTCAAGGGCATAGAGCTCCCTGACTTCTGGCTTAAAGATATGGACGATAACATTCCCGAGATCCATTAGCATCCAATTGCCATTTTCTCCGCCTTCTGGGTGAAAACTACCATATCCATTCTGACGAAGTTCTTCACTTAAAGTTTGAGCAATAGAGGCAATATGCCGATCAGATGTTCCATTGACGATAACCATGTAATCTACGAAATTTGACTTTCCTTCGAGTGGTAAAGTCACGAGATTTTCTGATTTTGCTTTATCAAGAATCGTGAGAATAAAATCAAGAGGCACAGATTCGTCAAAAAAAGTATCTGTCTTAACGAGTGATGCAAAATTCGTTGAACTTACATCTTGGCGGCGTGAGCCATTATTGAAGTGAGTTGTCAGAGCTTACCCTCCCATTTGGGTTCTTCAAAGGTCAGAAATGCTGGCAAGAATATGAAGCCTTTCGTTTTAAGAACAATAAACATACAAATCCATGCCAAACATGGCTGTGAAATAAACACAAATAAGACTAGCATAAAAATACTTAATTTTCAATAAAACTTGGAATTTGGCAATAAATAGTGAATATTCTTCAACCATTTAGTGAATCACTTAATATTTAAAATGGCTTGCTCATGTTTATTCACAAGCAGCAACCCACTTACAGTCATGACTGAAATCCATATCAGAATATAGCTTATATCGACATGGGCCCCGTAAACATAAGAAAAACCAGAGCGAACATACTCAACACCATGAAAAAGCGCGTTATATTCCAGATAAATACTAAATTGTGAAGGGATATCTGAAAAAGAAAAGAAAATACCTGAAACAAAATAAGCTGCACGCAAAAAAACGTTAACCATTTCATCAATAAATTTAAACCGTCCATTGATTGGCAAAAGTAAAATCCCCCCTCCAACACCAAGCATCCACATCAATAAGAACCCATTAATAATCGATAAAATATTAAGTACCTGAACATCGTCACTGAACCAATACAACCCAACCGTAAATAGAAAAAAAGCACAGGAATATGTCGCAAGCTCCAGGATGGCTCGGGCAAAAATAAAATCTGAAATTTTAATCTGCGAAAAGACCAAAAGGGCTCTATTGGCATCAATACAGCTTTTTATCTTTGTCAGAGTATTTCGAAATAAAAAAAACGGAAAGAGACCTGTGGCAAAAAAGAGAAAAACATTAATTTCATTATCACCACCCAAAATTAAATATTTCAGGCCCGCAAGGACAAGAATATGTGATATGGGCTCAAAAAATGCCCAGAAAATACCGAGTGAGTGTTCTCCCCAAGATGTGCGCGTCTCGCGATAAATTAGGGCATGAAGCACGCGCCACCAATTTGCCAGAGCAGTCATCCAAAATGTCAGCCATGCAAAAAAACACTCTTTATATTCCAGATAAATGGGGCGATATGCCTCTAGCAACATAAATATATTATTATATTTAGACTGCAACCTATCTTGTACTATAAATTTTAGATTTTTCATGGAGGAATATATCACCAGTTGATATTTATATTTTTAGGACGCCCAGAGAAATATTTCATCACAATCATCAATGCAGCTGGTGTGATATCCTGATAATTCTTTATTTCATGGATAGAACGAGGCTTCAAAATATTTAACCTGTCAGATGTTTCTCTTGAGATACCAGATATCATCTCAAAATTAAATCCTTGTGGAATATCGAAATTCTGGATGTTCTTAATATCTTGTTGAAACTTAAAAAGCCTCTGCGTGTAAGTTTGATATTCACCATCAGTGACAACCATTTCTATGACATTTTTGAATTGCGGAAAGGCGTCATCAATATATTTTTTTATGGATGATGAATATTGGATGTTCGCCAAAAGCGTATAGAAATTATTTACCTTACCATCAGCTGGCAACTCCAGATCAAGCTTTTTTGCTTTTGAAGATGTCAAAATAATCGTATCTAATATTTCTTTAAGGTAGTAATAATCTCTCCGGAGAGATAAGTTCTCCTCTTTTAATGTCTCATACGGTATATTTACTCTCAATCTTGCATTATCAGTCCGCAAAAGTGTGCGAAATTCAGAGCGCGATGTGAACATGCGATATGGCTCATCAACGCCATTTCGAATTAAATCATCAATCATCACACCAATATAAGAATTTGCACGCGATAAAACATATTCTTTCTGCTCAAAAGATAAGGCTGCGTTGATGCCGGCAACTATCCCCTGGCCAGCAGCTTCTTCATAACCAGTTGTTCCATTGATTTGCCCCGCAAGATATAATCCCCTGATTTTACGTGTTTCAAGTGTATGATAAAGTTCTCTTGGGTCAATATGCAAATATTCTATCGCATAGCCATATCTTATTATACTGACATTCTCGAAACCTTTTATAGATCTTAAATACTGGTCTTGTATCTTTTGCGGCAGAGCCGTTGATATACCATTTGGATATAATGAGTATGTTTTAAGCCCCTCTGGCTCAACAAAAATTTGATGTTGTTCTTTTTCAGGGAATTTATACACCTTATCTTCAATTGAAGGACAATATCGAGGCCCAACACCATTGACCTGACCAGAATATACAGATGATAAATGAATATTATCCTGAATGATCTGATGTGTTTTTTCGTTTGTATATGTTATCCCACAAGAGATTTGCCTGTTACGAATTGCTTTAGTACGGGAGGAGACAAAATCTACGTCAGTCTCACTGGATTGCATATCTATATTCTTCCAATCGACTGACCTTGCATCAATCCTTGCGGGCGTCCCGGTCTTTAAATAAGACATCTTAAATTGATTATTTTCAAAGAAACGCGCAAGCGTTAAAGATGTTTTATCACCGAAGCGTCCTGCTTTTATTCTATATGTGCCGATATTAATCACGCCCCCTAGAAAAGTCCCTGAGGTAAGTATCACTTTCGGAGCATAATATTTCAAATGTGGCGTTATTACGCCTTTAATTTTCTCATTTTCAGTTATGAGGTCTATGACACTATCTTGCTTGAGAGAAATATTGGGGATGTTACGAATAGAGTTATAGACATATTCTCTATAGAGATCTTTATCAATCTGCACGCGCGTGGCTTGTACTGCCTTCCCCTTTTTCTTATTGAGAGTTCTATAGTGGATTGCGGCATAATCAGCAGCTTCTGGCATTAGACCATTCAAGGCATCGATTTCTTTGACGATATGTGTTTTTCCAATCCCTCCGATTGCAGGATTACAAGATGTATCCCCCACTGCATGGACAGAAGAAGAGATCAAAAGAACCTTTAAGCCAGATTTTGATGCAGCCACGGCTGCTTCACATCCTGCATGGCCTCCACCAATAACTATAATATCGAAAGTTTCACCTGACATATAAAACAACAATTTACCTCAAATATGCTTTAGAACTTACGCATGAGTGCCTTTCCTAAGCGATCCCTGATCGGTCCCTGAGCTTGTCGAAGGGTGCGAGGGGCAAGGTCATGCACAAAAAACGAACACTTCGCCCCCTTCGACAAGCTCAGGGACCGATCAGAGTTCGTTTTTTGATATTTCGCGTTAGTCCTTACTTATGCTTTATATATCATGTGGAGCTTTTTTCAAATTAAGTTTTGGACCTGATGGCTGACTTTAAATAATACCAAAAGCCCTAAATGATTTTTGATGAAGTGCTTTTGGAAGAGCGCCCGACTGGGCGCCGCGCACAGTTGCGCGCCCTCTCGGAGCCGTTAGCGTAAGCTAACTGGCGTGAGAGAAAAAATCACTTTAAGTTGCTTGATAGAATAATTATGCTAGGTACAATATTGAAAGATTAATTAAGGCGCTTGGTATAAGTTAGGAGTTAGCTATATATAGCAGAAGCGTAGTGGATGCTCTCAAAATTCCATAGAGATCTTGTAGCGATTAGGCTATACCGAGTGGGAATTGTACGATCCCCCACACCGCATGAAATATATGCAGGAGTAGGGCGTAGTTTGTATATCTTCTTGCTTTAAAAACCAAATCGCGCAGTCGAACCGATTGTAGGGGAACTCTCTAACCTTGGTATTAACGTAGATTTTGGCACCACGACCTTACGCACTATTGGCTTTCTAGTTGCTAAATCAAGATGATCTAAGTGTTTAGGAGCCTCGAGAATACTGCTCTGCGGAAAACGAGCATTAAATTCATCCGTTTTAGCTTGTAGCAAAGCTTCACGGGCTCTGATAATATTACTGATTGTATCGTACATTTGCAGTGCATCACCAAGCGTAAAAGGCGTTTTATCTTTCTTGCTGAGGCCTTTTAAAGGCATTATTTGAGCGTACCTACTTTTATACATAATATTCAGAAGACCATTAAACTCTCCTTTCGTCAATGATGCCTTGCTAATCAATGAATGTACGACTAAGGCTAACTTACCATCCAATGCTGCCTGGCGTAGAATTGTTCTTCCGGGTGGATATTCTTCACCTCGCTCCATGACAAATTCAAATGGTGGATCTCCAATCAATTCGCCTGTTTCAGGATATTCACAAATTACACTTTCAGCTGGTGCACTAAGGGGACTATACCCTGCCTGATCAAGACGACGAAGTGCCGTATTAAGTTTTTCACCGGGGAGGCATTCTTTTAACATTTCATAGAAAGCATAAAGGTTTCCGTTATATGCTGCATGGTGAAATGCATTTTTTCCATCATTATCACTTAGCGTTGGGTCTGCACCATCTTTAATAAGCTGAGATATTCTATTTAAGGACGTGTTCTTTCCAAAGTCATCTGTATGATTAGTCTGAACTTCTCTAATCAATTGTTCTTGCAAGTCCTGTTGTTCTGGGTCTCTTGGGGGATTATTTTCCATTTTCTACTCCATTTGATGACATATCTTGTAGCAATGCCTCGCCATCTTTTGAGATGTAAAAAGGCGTTTTCAACAAGATGGTGCATTTTGCAAAGATACTCATCATGCTGTCGCTTTAGCTTGCGATTCTTCTTGGGAGAAATAGAGTAACAGCTTCCACAACATTATCTACATCATAGGCTTTGTCAGCAAGAAAATTCTGATCTATGAGCGAGATAGCCTCCTTACAATCAGCACTGATACCTTCTATCATACGCATACCATGCGCATCCATGGCCAATTGCAAATAAAGCTTATGATAGCGACAAGCGTGACGTTGAGCTAAAGGAACTGCAAAGCATTGATCTTATTGCCCCCAATCGTAAAAATAGAAAGGAAAAAACGTAAAATGAGCGCAAGCTATGAAGGTATAAATATAGGCATAAAATCGAAAATTTCTTTGCACATCTTCATAATTATAGAGGATATATCATTGTACATGACAAAAAAGCAGATACTTTCTTTCGCTTCATCCTCATAGCTTCAATTAATCTGATCCATAATAAAATCAAATAATCAATATTGGATAGCTTCTAATAGAAATATAAGCCTAAAACTCGTGGCTGCCAACCGATCAATAAATGCCACATTCTTGCATCTGCCGTGCATAAATCCTGCGGTTTTCTTCGTCTGGAATGCTTTGCAACTCCACGAGCTTCCAAAGTTCACCCTCTTTGCGCACTACATGTACATACTCAACAGAGGAGCCTTTAACCTCATCGAACCACATATTAACATAAATCTTACATTCATTGTTATTAACACATTTAGCGACACAGGGTGTTTCCCATTTAACCGGTAAACGCTTGAGAGAGCGTAGTCCCTCAGATGTTTTGACTTTAGGGTGAATTTTTTTTGCATATTTACCACTAGAATATGCAATAATTTCTTTCGGGCGCCGATATTTAAAAGCAAGCAATGCTTCATTAAAATGCTCCAAAATAAGCGCTGCTTTATCTTTATCTATACCTTTGCGATAATGTATCTTTTGATTTGCACTGGTCTCAGTCATGGCGCTAACCCATTCTTCTTGACCCATCGGCTCCACCATACTTGCAATATCATCAACGACTTCTAACTTTTGATTATCTTTCAGCATAATGGTCTTATGAGGTGTTTTAACATCAACAATACCATGATTGAGTTTATATTCGGTTGTGTTTGTGTCTGGGTCATAGGAAAAAATCACATCCGTACCGCGAATACCGCATAGTGACGTGCCGGTACGAACGGAAAACACGCTACGTTCGCCCCAGTTTGTATTATATCCACGTATTGTACCGCGAATAAGTTCGATCAAGCCTTCGCGTCTAGGCGGTTCATCAAGCTTAATGTTGAACTTGGCCAAATGGACCTCAGAATCTGAGCCAATATTGAATATGGTTGGCCCCCGATTATATTTTCGGGAATAATCATTATATTCGATACGAGCACGCCCTTTAGGGCCGGTGCGGATATGATCGGCAAGATAGAGCGTCATTCCCTCTTTGACTGAAATCCACTTACCACCACGCTTAACCTCTACACGTCCAATCATGCCATCGATGATACCTAACTTATCAACATCACTATCAAGGACAGCCAATTCCTCAGAATAGCGTTTATGAAGCATCTCATCATCCTTGCCTTTATAACGCTGATCATATATGGCTTTGCCCGCTTTGAAGCTGGCAAAATCGGTGACATTATTTTCCTGCATCATTTGCGAGTTAGATGCACGAATTTTGGCATTGGCACATATTTCAAAATCTTCTCGCGCAAATTTATTCTGTTCTTTCGCATCGCGTAATGCTTTTTCCGTATTGGCATTAGGATTGGATATATTCTGCTTGCTAGCACGTTCTGCTGACTTAAAAGTTTGCTGAACAATACGAAAATCTTCGGCGCAATATTGCTCATGCAGCATGATATTATAATGATTAAACCACCAATAGGTCTCTATTCTTTGTAATGCTTCTTGTAACGTTTTTTTGCGACGTTCCCGTGCAGCGGGGTCTTTAGGAATGTCATACTTACCTTTAACGTCAACTGACCTCAAATTTTGCAACTCGCGCAAACCTAAGTCGGCCTGCACATTAAACGGTATGAATATGAGTACAACAATTAGAAAAAAACGGCACATATTGATGTTGTAATCTTTATATCAGACTTTATCCAGGAGATTAATCGCACATACCATATGGACATGCACCCGGGGTGGAAAGATCATCGTTGTAGTTATAATTCGAAGCCGGCGCCGGACGATTTCTCTTTTGTATGTTATCCATTTTATCAATATCCAGATTGCCCGAATTAATCATCTGCTGCACTTTAAATTGGTTAGCATCATATTGATCGTAATTTTTACTTGGGGCTCTACGTTGTTGTTTCATGTAACCCGTAGCATTCTGAGTTCCACCACTGCTATATTGTTGATGAATTTTTTTATAATCATACGCATGCGCGTATTTTGCTATAGGCACCAAGAACATGATAACCAAAACCAGAAAAAACCTACTCATAACTTTTTATCCTTCGTAATATACTCATATAGTTAAATCGCTACAAAATCCCTATAGAATTTTGAGAGCATTCACTACGCTTCGCCAAATCTTAAAGAGTGTGGTTAAGACTTTGGCAAAGTCTTTTAACATACCAGAATGCGGATTTATAATCCGCATTCTGGCATATATGATCGAGATTTATTATCATTAACTGATTAGGAATACAATCATTTGCAAAGTCAATAACTCCCACTTAAAGTGGGAGTTTGATTATGAACCGCTCGAAGCGGTTTTGTTACTTGTTACCTGTTAAACAGGTCATCTAAACGTTTATCTTCTTTTTCCTGGTTTTGAATATATTTTTGAACAACTTCGGTGTTTATACCAATAGTAGATGCAAAATACCCTCTTGCCCAAAATTTATGTCCAACAAAATTGCGCTTCCTGTGGTTAACATTTTGCGCAATCCATATCGAACTTTTCCCTTTCAAAAAGCCAACAACACTGCTGACGGCTATTCTAGGGGGAATACTTATCAACATGTGCACATGATCCGGCATTAAGTAGCCTTCATGTATTGTGCACTCCTTCTGACGAGCTAACCTATGCAAAACATCTTTTAACTCTTTACGCAACAAACCAAATAATTGTTTCTTTCGATACTTTGGCGTAAATACAATATGATATTTTCAGTCCCATACGCTATGGTTTAAATGATTTAATGTCTCTGACATCAGATTTCCTTTCTTTAAAGGCTTCGAGCGGTTGAAGCCATATAAAGTAAAGGAAATCTTTCTTACAGGTAAAACCTCATGGGTCCTGCAGCAGAGCTGCAGGTTTATCAATCAGGATAATTAAATAATCATTGTTGGACAGCTTCTAATGATTAAGAGCTAATAGTATTTTGTGTAGACATAATTTATTATCTTCTTCGTCTTGGCACCTAAACGTGCTGGCAATAGTTCGATACTATGAACAATATGGAAGCGTCATCTCGCTAAATAACGGCACTTACACTTACATGCCAAGGGCTGATCGATGCATGCCTGCCACCTTCCAGATAATCTCTAGAAAGTCAGAAAAATACCGTCCTATTCTTCCTTAGTCAAATAATATCACATTCTAAACAAACGAGGGCTTTTGGTATAAGTCAACACTATGATTTTTTTTTAGCCTATCCGGAACCATTACGGACAAGCATGCTACATAAAAGCATCCAATCTTTTTCAAGGTTTCAGGCTCTAAGCCTGTACATTTATATCAGTTTCGTTTGCAATATTTTTCTGGTCTGTTTCGGTTTGATCATCATTTATAAGTCCGGCATTTTTGCGGATTTTTTGTTCAATTTCATCTGCTATGGCAGGGTTATCTTTGAGGAATTGTTTGGCGTTTTCACGGCCCTGCCCGAGACGAACACTGTCATAAGAGATCCATGCGCCAGCTTTCTCAACAATGCCAGCCTTAATCCCTAGATCTATGATCTCTCCGATATGCGATATGCCCGCACCATACATAATGTCAAACTCAACTTGCTTAAATGGTGGTGCAACCTTGTTCTTTACAACCTTAACTTTCGTCTGATTGCCAATCACATCCTCGCCCTGCTTGATCGCGGTCGCTCGCCTGATCTCTAACCGTACGCTCGAATAAAATTTCAAAGCATTTCCGCCCGTCGTTGTCTCCGGATTGCCAAACATCACACCAATCTTCATCCTGATCTGATTGATAAAAATGACTGTGCAATTAGATTTGTTAATCGATGCTGTCAATTTACGCAAAGCCTGACTCATCAAACGCGCCTGCAACCCCGGAAGACTGTCGCCCATATCTCCCTCAATTTCAGCGCGAGGGACCAAAGCCGCTACAGAATCCACAATCACCATATTCACCGCGCCAGAGCGCACCAATGTATCGCAAATCTCTAAAGCTTGCTCGCCCGTATCCGGCTGAGAGATGATCAAATTGTCAATATCAACCCCTAACTTCTGTGCATAAGCCGGATCAAGCGCATGCTCAGCATCAATAAATGCACACACGCCACCAGCCTTCTGCATCTCTGCGGCGCAGTGCAATGTCACCGTTGTTTTTCCTGAACTCTCTTGACCGTAAATTTCTACAATACGTCCCTTAGGGATCCCCCCCACGCCAAGCGCAATATCTAACCCCAATGAGCCCGTCGAAGTGGCCTCTATATTCATTGTCTCTCTCTGGCCAAGACGCATCACAGACCCCTTGCCAAAGACTTTTTCAATCTGTCCTAATGCCGCATCGAGCGCCTTTTGTTGATCCTGCCCAAACGCACTTCCGGTTGAAGTTTTTACTGCCATCATATTATCCTTAATTCAAAATCCCTGTTATTAAAGGGTACATTATATATAAGTGCTTGATATGACAAAGGTTTTTTTAACTTTTTCAACAAAAGAGAAAGATATTATCTAAACCCAAAGGGAGCAAAAGAGAAAAGGTAGGGTAATCGCATTAAAAGATATAATCTTATATTTTATAGAGATTTCTAAAAAAAGATAATTTTATATATGTATAAAGTCTTATGCGAAAAGGGCTTCTAAATTTAATAACCCGAACTATGGATAAGGAAATGAAGAGTAAGTATCGCCACACACGTCATTGCGAGCGCAGCGAGGCAATCTGTTTGCATACAAATACAACAGATTGCCACGGGTGCCATGCACCCTCGCAATGACTCAGATTTCAATTGTTAATCGTTGTAAAATATGGTTTTTCCTTATCCATAGTTCGGGTTAATACGATTAAGCTAACCTACTTTACCACAAGAAATTTAAAACATTTTAATATATTGTAAATAGGGCCGTTTGGAGGGGCGTGACATTTCGGGTAAAATATAGGAGAAATTGAAGGCATATTTACCTGACCGCAAAGGGAGTTGGGGCAGTGTGATGCAAAGAAAACCGATTATTTATTAACCTGAGCTGTAGCTCTAGCGTCTTTGCGAGGGTGCATAGCACCCGTGGCAATCTGTTATATTTATACGCAAAGAGATTGCTGCGCTCGCAATGCGTGCGTGGCGATGCTTATTTCTCATTTCCTTATACATAGTTCGGGTTATTAATGTGGTTTTCTGGGCGCTTTTCTGGATTATACGTACGGATGATTTACCGCCGGACTATAGATGCCAGTGCTCTATAATCATTCAAAACAAAATATGATTGTTATAAGATTTTAGTAAAAGATCAACACCTAAAAGACACTAATATTGATTTATTCCTCACATATCAAGCCCTTCGGGGAAATTTAATTTTGGCCTTCGGAGGGGGCGGTGCATGAGCGCCGTCAAAATAATAGGGCCAGTCGGCCGCTCTGGAGAAAAGTCTATTCTAATGATTATGTTGTACCAGAGAGTGATACAAAACAGTTTAAAGCAGAAGTAAGAATATAAAAGGAAGACAGCTAGATAAAGAACAGCGGGAAAAAACAATATAAAGATTTTATTAGAGTTGACCAGCACCGACTTTCCCAGGGGTGAGCCCCAAGTATCATAGGCTGCGGTGTGCTTAACGGTTGAGTTCGGGATGGGATCTCGTGTTTCCACACCACACGACCAATCAACTCAAATAAAATCTTTAGCTTGCCACTTATAACAGCAGCTCAACAAAAAGAGAAGTCCAAATTTTTACCATGCTCTTCGTACCTCATACAAAAAACAAATCTTATATTATACTCACCTGAGCGCGTAACTTTAATGGCCTAGGTCATCGACAACAACTTGTCATTTTCTCTTTGCCCCCCCCCCCCGGAGGATATATGCGCAGCATGTTATCCATCAGAGGTAAACAATGAGACCATGTACGAAGTTAAAAAACTAACACTTCGACAAGCTCAGTGACCGTTTGCCGCTCTCTCGGAGGATATATGCAAAGCATATTATCCGTGAGAGATAAATAAAGAAAATCAAGTCCCTGTCAATCTCATCTGATGTGCAATGTAAATGATCACATCACACTCAGCTGCGATTTCTTTTCAATCTGCTTTGATACACACATTTCAGTAAAATATACACCGATAAATATCAGCTATACACTTATCACCAAAAACGCGAAGTTATCAAGACTATCGGGCGATTAGTACTGGTCTGCTCAATATGTTGCCACACTTACACTTCCAGCCTATCAACGTTGTCGTCTTCAACGGCCCTCAAGGGAGATCTTGTATTGAGGTCAGTTTCCCGCTTAGATGCTTTCAGCGGTTATCTGGTCCGAACGTAGCTACCCTGCTATGCCGTTGGCACGACAACAGGTCCACAATAGGTTCGTCCACCCCGGTCCTCTCGTACTAGGGGCAGCGCCTCTCAAATCTCCAACTCCCACGGCAGATAGGGACCGAACTGTCTCACGACGTTCTAAACCCAGCTCACGTACCATTTTAAACGGCGAACAGCCGTACCCTTGGGACCTGCTCCAGCCCCAGGATATGATGAGCCGACATCGAGGTGCCAAACAGTGCCGTCGATATGAACTCTTGGGCACTATCAGCCTGTTATCCCCGGCGTACCTTTTATCCGTTGAGCGATGGCCCTTCCACGCGGAACCACCGGATCACTATGACCGACTTTCGTCCCTGCTCGACATGTACGTCTCGCAGTCAGGCGGGCTTATGCCATTATACTCTTCGAACGATTTCTGACCGTTCTGAGCCCACCATCGTACGCCTCCGTTACTCTTTAGGAGGCGACCGCCCCAGTCAAACTACCCACCACACAGGGTCCTGCCTCCAGATAAGGGAGGTCAGTTAGACGTCACAAAATGAAAGGGTGGTATTTCAAGGATGGCTCCACATCTGCTAGCGCAAATACTTCATAGCCTACCACCTATCCTACACATTCATGTCATAACGCCACTGTGAAGCTATAGTAAAGGTGCACGGGGTCTTTCCGTCTAACCGCGGGTACCCCGCATCTTCACGGGGAATTCAATTTCGCTGAGCCTCTGTTGGAGACAGCGGGGCGATCGTTACGCCATTCGTGCAGGTCGGAACTTACCCGACA
>JBCCNR010000010.1:0-14081 GCA_039025725.1 Pseudomonadota bacterium
AATTAATAAAAAATAATAGGATATAGATTGACTAACGGGTTAGGAAAACTTGCATTACAAGTTGGAGTCGCCGCCACTGCAAGAGTGGCTCAGAACGCATTAAGACAGAATGGTCCTTTGATACGTCAGCGTGCCACACAGGCTGGAATGCCACAAAATGTAACTGGCGCTTTGCCTAACTTGATAAATAATCCCAAAGCTATAGAAGCCGCAGTAGCTGGAGGCATAACAATGCTCGCAACAGGCGATCCAATGAAAGGGCTCGGAGCAGCAGCAAAAACTTTTTCTCCAGATGCTTCAAAGTTTTTGAAGAACGCGTCCAAGGGGGAAGCTAAGCTCAGTGATTTAAAAAGCTTTGTACCTAATGATCTTGCAAGGACAGCAGTTGAGGTATTAGGCGAAGTTGCAGAAAGTGATTCTAATAGCCTAGCAGGACAATTTCAGGAAGCATTAAATGGCGGTATCAGCGCGGAGCTTAAAGCTGCAAAAGCTGGTTACGACAGATTCAGACAAATTCAAAAAAATAAAATTTAAAAGGGAGAAAAATGACGAACCTCATTGGAAGAGGTGCTGGCAAGATAGCACAACAGATTGGCAGAACAGCAGGCAAAGGAGCTGTAACTGTTGCAAGGAGAGCCTCAACTTCTCCTGCTGTTAGAAGCGCTGCCGCGGAGGCGTTGACAGTCGGCAGAGAAGCGTTGGCAGGTGCTGCAAAAAACGCATTTACAGTAAAGACTGGCATTGGTATTGGTTTAGGTATGGCTGCTGCATATAAAGGTGATAACACTGCAGGTGAGAATGCCAAGGATATGTTACAAGCGGCTACAGTTGGGATGCTTCCTAAAGAAGTTAAAGTTCCAATTGAATTCGCCTTAAGTGCAGCTCAACAGTATCAAGAGACTGGGGAAGTGTCTGGTGAAGAAGCACTTAAGTTACTTATATCACAAGCCGTGAATGAAGTGCCCTTACCAAAAGTGCTTTCTAAAGCTTTACCTAACCTAGCAAGCACTGGCAACCTCAGAAAAGGCGGAAAGATAGCCACCGGTGAAGATGCGGCAAAATCGGGTTTAAATTCAGTCTTAAACGGCCAAACAGGTAATGAAGACATCGATAATTTTATAAAACAGCAATACTCCAAAGCTTCAACAAACTTCGATGCTCTCTTCAAAAAAAACTAAGCCATAATCCCACCAATTAAGAATTATATGTTTGACCATGGTCCATATTCAGAATATTGGATTTCATATGGACAGATTGCAATTTATAAATTTTTCTACGCCAATTCATGAGCGCCCGGATTTTGACTCAGAAGCCATAAGTCATGGGCTTTTTGGTGAAAATGTAACTCTTTTGGAAAAAAATCATAATGGTTTTTTTTACATAGAAAATCATAGAGACAATTATAAGGGCTATGTGCATGCCATGGCGCTGGATCACATCCGAGACCCTGCGACGCATTATATTTCCGTCGGGGCTACATTGGTTTTCGCAAAAGCTGACATAAAGTCTCCCCTGCCCTTTCGGCTGCCTTTTGGCGCTGAGATTGCGATTAAAAATCAGCATAATGATATATTCTCAGAGCTCACAACAGGGGGATATGTTATCACCAAACATTTATCTCCTTTAAATATGCCTTCGGTCGATGATTTTGTGACGATTGCGGAAAAATATTTTCTTTCAGTGCCCTATTTATGGGGCGGGCGCTCAAATGAGGGTATTGATTGCTCTGGCCTTGTGCAACAATGTGCTTTTGGTGTGAATATCATGCTACCGCGCGATTCTGGTCCGCAAGAAAAGTTTCTGCAAAATGATGTCACCGCAAGAAAAGACCGACAAAGAGGAGATATTATATTTTGGTCTGGACATGTCGGTATGATGGTTGATAAGGTCCATATTATACATGCAAACGCACATCATATGATGTGTGTCATTGAGCCGCTTGCGCATGTTATTGAGCGCTCAGAACACCCAGTTTCATCGATCAAACGCTTGCTAAAAGATTGATATATGCCTATTCAACCAGAAGATTTCTATGATGACATAGATAAATCATGGGATGACACCCGTGAGAGACTGCGTGATGCAGTTACAAACGCAAAATCCAAATATCGCACAGGGAATCTGTCTTATCTTGACGGAGATGTGCCGCATATACGCACGGTCGTCTTAAGGGGTGCATCTGATGATCTGAGCCATATTCATTTTCATACGGATTATCGTTCTAGTAAAGTCAAAGCTTTATCAAAGCATCCACAGTGTAATTTTCATTTTTATGTTCCGGATGATAAGCTGCAGATTGTCGCGACAGGCACAGCCATAGTGCATTATCAGGATGGCATTACACAGGCAGCATGGGATAAAACGCGCAGATTGTCAAAAAGATGCTATCTTGCAGACCCTGCGCCGGGCACTCAAAGTGATATTCCTACGGCTGGCTTTCCCGAGCATTTTCAGAATAACACTCATAAGGATGATGATGCTGAAGCAGGATATAGAAATTTTTGTGTTGTGAAAATTCATGTTAAAAACTGGGATCGCGTTTATTTAAGGTCAACAGGCAATCGCCGGATAAAATATGATTTCAAAGACAATCAAAATACGCCAGAGGGACGCTGGCTTGTGCCTTAAAGCTTCTTCTCTCTGGAGTTTGCTATTTTGGGTCTTATTTTTGGGGACAATTCTTCCTGTTGTGGGTGTCCTTATCTGGAGCTCTTTTTCATTTTCTATCGCAGCAGATTTTTATAGTCCGCTTCTTTCAACAGCATCTGAGACTTTTCTTTTACTGCTCTACACCCTGTTCTTCGCATCTTTATGGGCTATTCCTGTCGCATATATATGTGCATTTTATAAATTTAAAGGCTCTAAATTATGGCCTTATTTATTTGTTTTTCCCATTGCTATACCATCTTATTTGAACAGTTTTGTCTTTTCGGAAATATTTTATTATAGCGGCTTTATCGGAACATATTATAAGTCACTCACTGGGGATGATATTCCCTTTAATATCCATTCTATATTTGGTGCGGCTTTAGTGCTCTCACTGTCGCTATTTCCATATCTTTTTCTGCCGCTTTATGTCAGATGGAAGAATTTTCCGAAAGATTTAAACGCGTTCCTACATCTGGAAGGCATTTCCCACTATCAGAGACTTAGAAAACATATCCTCCCCATGGGCATGCCAATTATTTATTTTGGCCTTTCACTTATTGCGATGGAGACATTGGCCGATTTTGGCACAACATCTTTTCTGGGGGTGAATAGCCTCTCAGTTTTTTTATTTAATATATGGCAACAGACAATTGAGACCTCTTTGATTATCTCAGTTGCGATGATCTTTATGACTCTTATGATTTGTATAAGATCTCTCCAAAGCTGGAATAAAAAATATAATCTTATCTCCGAAAGGGGAAAATCCTCACATGAGGCACATCATCCTACTAAAACACGACCACTTTTAAGCCTCTTAAGTACAGCGTTTTTTTGTGTTATTTTTACCCTTTCATTTGCCTTACCTGTCGGGTACTTTCTCTACCATACGCTCTCGCAGGAACATATTTACATTGTAAAGTCGCTCACGGTTTTATGGAATACAGCATTTCCAGCATTCACAGCGAGCTTTTTTGCCGTCATAATATCTCTCTTTTTTAGTTTTCATCAGAAGCTCAAAAATAGAAAATATCTGGATGTCCTTATTCATGTCAGCACAATGGGCTATGCTATTCCGGGGATTGTAATCGGCATTATTGTTCTTATAGTTTTCAATGCTATCGATCATTTTCTGATTGATGTCTTTGTTCTTCCGGCTATGGCTTATCTTTCCGGTGGATTTTTTGCTTTGATTTTTGCATATTATCTGCGTTTTCTCACGGTTGCTTATAATAATATTCATGCTTCTGGGTTACAAGTCTCCATCATATTGCATGAATTTAGCAGCTTACATTCTATTAAACCAAAAATTTTCATCCAAGAAGTCATTGTTCCAATCATGAAAACCCCTGTCGCCATTGGTTTTGTGCTCGTTTTTATCGATATTATCAAAGAATTGCCAATGACGTTTATTCTTCGTCCTTTTGGGTTTGAAAGTCTGGCAACATTCACCTATAACATGGCAGGGTTAGAACAAATTGCGGAGGCCTCCCCCTCTGCGCTATTGATTATTGGATTTGGTTTGATCGCTTGTATCATGCCATTCCGGCTTTTGAAAAAATATAACCCATAAAGACTTATCACATAAGGAGGATAAATCATGTCGCATATCGCAGTTATTTACCATAGTGGCTATGGCCATACTGAAAAACTTGCGCAATATATTGTAAAGGGAATTGAAAAAACCGAAGGTGCCACTGTAACGCTTCTCTCGGCTGAGGATGCCATTCAGGATATTGCAAAGCTGGCTGAATGTGATGCAATGATCTTTGGAACACCAACATATATGGGCTCAATGACAGCAAAATTTAAAGAATTTATGGAAGCCTCTTCCCGTATCTGGATGCAACAAGGCTGGAAAGATAAGCTTGCCGCTGGCTTTACCAATTCAGGTTCATTGAGTGGTGATAAGCTCAATACATTAATCCAGCTTTCAGTTTTTGCCGCACAACATGGAATGATCTGGATTGGGCAAGGCGAGCCTTGTGGTTCTCCGAAAGGCGATCCTGCAAATGCAAATGCAGTCAATCGTATGGGCAGTGCTCTTGGCGCTATGGCGCAGTCAGAAAATGACTCGCCTGAGGTAACACCGCCTGCTGGAGACCTTGAAACAGCCGAAAAGCTCGGCGAGCGCGTTGCAACAATTGCCCTCAGATTTAAAGCAGCTTAACGCATATTTTGTTAAGACTCTTTTAATATTTTTCAACCTAAAATCTACACGCCTATTTAATAGACATGATTTTGGGTTACTTTAAATATTGCCTTAATTCGCCTCAATTTAAAGAGGTAATGTTCTATAATAGGTTGTCTCTCTTTTGAAAGTGTGCAATATAGCCGGATGCACTTTTTGGAAAGCAGCTTTGTTTAAAATTAAAAAAGATTCTTATATGGATAAAAGCACCCCTAACGGCTTAAAACTTGTGAAAGCAACAGCATTTTTTTTTGGCGCTTTGATTTTTATTCTTATTGCCGGCAGCCATTCTCCTTTTGGTATATCTTTCGGAGAAGATAATGTTGATGTTATTCAACCTGTTATAACTCAAAAAGCTTCTTTTCAGGAAAGCTATAGTTATAAACGTGAGTTTATCGGGCAAATTGAAGCTCAGCAAAGCACGAAAGCTGGTTTTGAAATTGATGGGATGCTGAAGAAAATCTATTTTGAGGAAGGTGACGCAGTTAAAAAAGGAGACATTCTTGCATCATTGGATATTGCGAGATTAAATGCCAGCAAAAACGAAGCCCAAGCCACATTAGCCAGTGCGCGCGCGGATGCAAAACTGGCAGAGGTGACTTATAAGCGCTATGTGAAAGCCCGTAAGAGCAATGCAATCTCTCAGCAAGAGCAAGATGAAGCGCGTGAAAATCGCGATAAAAGCCGAGCCGCCGTAAAGGTTGCCGAGGCTCAGCTTGAAACCATTATGGTTGATATAAGCAAATCGAGGCTGGTATCTCCTTTTGATGGAACAATTATAAGGCGTATCGCAGATGAGGGCGATGTGGTTGCGCCCGGCGAGACTGTCCTTGAGGTTCAAGACCATTCTGATTATGATATTCGTGTTGGTGTGGCAGGTGAATTGGTAAATATGCTCTCCCCGGGTGAGATTCAGAATATCACAATTTCTGGGCAGCCTTATCAGGCGAAGATCAAAAGAATACTCCCTGTTCGAGATGTTACGCGCGTTGTTGATGTCATTTTAGAGCTTTCTGGTAAAGAAAAATTCATGCGACCGGGTGATATTGTGCGTATGCCTCTGGAGACCCAGATAAGAAAGCGTGGTTTTTGGGTTCCCATAACAGCACTTAAAGAGGCTAATCGTGGATTATGGTCTGTTTATATAGTTTTATCTGAAAATGACTCAGAGGAAGATGTGACATTGACGGCTGCGCCTCGTCTGATTGAGGTTCATTATGCTGATGATAAAAGAGCATTTATTTCTGGTACAGTATATAATGGTGACGATATTATAATATCTGGTGCGGCTAAAATTGTTCCCGGTCAAAATATCCGAGTGATTGAGGATCAAAATGTCAAGTGAGGCAAAGAAATCTGATATTTCCACAGTTTTTTTTCGCAACAGGCATTTGCTTGTTTTGACGATTTGTATATTACTGATTGGGGGTCTTGGGGCCATTAAGAATTTACCGCGTCTGGAAGATCCGCGCATCACGACCCGGGTTGCTTCTATTTTGACATTTTTACCGGGCGCATCTGCTTCGCGTGTTGAGGCTTTAATTAATAAAAAGATTGAAGATACATTAGAAGAGATTGATGATATTAAAAATATTGAAAGTACGGCGCGTCCGGGCATTTCGAATATCACCATTGAGCTCAATGATAATGTAACACCAGATACAAATGAGGAGATTTTCTCGAAAATCCGTTCTCGTTTGCAAAATGTCAGTAATGAGCTTCCTCCGGATGCAACGCTTCCTTTTTTAGACGATAACAGAGCCGTTGCGGCCTATACGCTTATATTTGGCATTAGCTGGGATCAGGCTGGAGAGCCTCCGCTCAATTTATTACAGAGAGTTGCGCTTGATTTAAAAGATTCGATTTTAAATACCAGTAACACAGAGCTCGTCCGTATTTTTGGTGGCATAGAAGAAGAAATCACAGTGACGCCTGACAAAGCAGAGCTCATGGCGCTTGGGGTGACTGCGGATAGACTGGCTGAGATTATTGCGAATGCAGATAGTAAGGTTTCAGCGGGTATTATTCATACGGATAGTCAGGATTTTCAAATCGAGATTGATGGTGCGCTGACGTCTGTTGATCGTATTGCGCGTATTCCGATTTTATCTAAGGATAATGGCAGCACTGTAAAAGTTGGTGATATTGCGCATATTGAAAAATCATATGCGAAACCGCCAAAGCAAGTTGGCCTCAAAGATGGTAAACGCATAATATATGTGGCTGTGCGCTCAGATGCTTTTGTGCGCTCTGACATATGGACAAAAAATATCTTAGAAACCTTTGATGTTGTTCGGGCAAAATATTCAAGCCCAATTGATATGGACATCATCTTTGAGCAAAATAAATACACACAAGCACGCTTAAATGATCTGGTTACAAATTTATTTCTTGGAGCGCTTGTTGTTATTGCAATTGTTTTACTTACGATGGGCTGGGTATCGGCGCTTATTGTGGGCTCAGTCTTGCCGCTTGCTTGTGCTGGGTCAATCTTTGCTTTTAACTTTTTTGGCCAATCTATTCACCAAATGTCAATCTTCGGAATGATCATTGCCATAGGGATACTTATAGACAGCGCTATTGTCATGACAGATGAAGTCCGCAAATCAATCCTTGATAAAGGTATGTCAAAAATTGCTGCAATGCGCCATTCTATTCATCATCTTTTTGTGCCGCTTTTAGCCTCAACATTGACAACAATATTAGGCTTTATGCCGATCTTTTTGCTCCCCGGCAGTGCTGGTGACTTTGTGGGTCCTATTGCTTTAAGCGTTGTCCTCTCCCTAATTTTTTCATTCATGCTGGCAATGACAGTTATCCCTGCGCTTGCTGCAATTTACGGAATTGAAGGCAAAAGAACCGGGGATAACCCTCTGCAATGGTGGCAGATCGGCCTTAAAAAACCAGCTATCTTTGAAGATTTTAAAAGCTTTTCCCTGACCGCCATCCAAAATCCAAAGCGCTATATATGGCTGTCTATCATTCCTTGTATATTGGGGTTTATACTGACATCAACCCTGAAGGTAGAGTTCTTTCCGCCGGCTGATCGCAATATGTTTGAAATACAGGTCTTCCTCCCCGGCGGGAGCGCGTCTGCTTATGCACGCAATCAGGTGAAAATTGCAGATGAAATCGTCAAGAGCTCTGATAAAGTCACTGATATTTATTGGGTTGTTGGGACTTCAACACCGCAAGTCTATTATAATCAATTTTCCAAGCAGGATGATAATAATTCTTATGCACAGGCTGTTGTCACATTGCAGGATAATAGCGGTGCAAACAGCATTATGGCGGACTTACAAAATAAGTTAAATCTTGCTCTTCCGGATGCGCGACCTGTTGTGAAAAAATTTGCGCAGGGTCCTCCGGCAGATGCGCCAGTTGCATTACGTATTTTAGGGCCGGATATTACAATATTACAAGATTTAGGTGAACAAGTCCGTGCGATTATGCATCAAAATCCAGAAATTATTCACACACGCGCGAGTATTGAGGGCGGGCAGCCCAAGCTTTGGCTAAGGGCAGACGAGGCCAAAGCAGATGTGATTGGTTTAGACCTGACAGATATTGCAAGACAATTTCAGGGCAGTCTTGAGGGATATAAAGGTGGTTCTATTTTAGAAGATGTTGAAGAGCTTCCTGTACGTGTTCGGCTAGAGGATAAAGAGAGAAATAATATTACAGATGCGGCGAATATGCAGCTGCTTGCAGATGGGCGAGCCCGCTGGATTCCCGCCGAAGCGATTGGGAAAATTGAGCTTAGCCCTGAAATATCTGAGATATCGCGCTATAATGGTCAAAGGGTCAATAATATTTTTGCTTTTATCAAGAATGATGCAAAGCCAGTTTCTGTGTCTTCGGCCATTGAAGAGAAAATTGCAGAGCAAATGACCATTCCATCGGGATATGAGATTGACGTTGCCGGCGAAAGTGAAGAGCAAGCTGAGGCTGTGGGTGGCCTTGCGACTTTTGCGCCTGTATTGCTGACGATGATGGTGGCGACAATTATTCTGGCATTTCGCAGTGTTGCGCTTGCGGTGATTGTCTTTACTGTGGCGTTTTTATCGATTGGTCTTGGGATGTTATCTTTGAAAATAGCTGGCTATCCTTTAGGATTTAATCCTCTCATTGGGTCTATTGGTCTTTCAGGCGTTGTGATCAATGATACGATTGTTATTCTTGCGGCTATTCTTGGCAATGAGCGCGCGAAATATGGTGACGGAGAGCAAATTATCAAGGAAACTTATGGCTGTGGCCGGCATGTCCTCTCTACGACTTTCACCACGATAGGAGGTTTTATACCGCTTTTGCTTTTTTCCGGAGGAAGTTTCTGGCCTCCTTTGACGGTTGTCATTGCTGGTGGTATTGGTTTTAGTCTTATATTGGCTATGTTTTTTACACCTTTGGCTTATAAAATCTATGCAGATTTTTATTATCGTCGTGCGCGGGAGTTAGATTTGTGAAAATCTTGTGGTTTTTGATATTTATCCCGATATTTCTCTTGGGCTGCGCGGTTGGGCCTGACTATAAACCACCATCTTTCGAGGCAGATGAGTGGTCAGAAAAAAATATCCTTAATAATGAGGATACTGAGACCAATATCTCACTGGCTCAGTGGTGGAAAGGATTTAAAGACCCCTTATTAGAAGAGCTGATCATTGAAGCAATGGATAGCAATTTAGAGTTAAAAATTGCGGAACAGCGTATCATTGAGGCACGCGCATTGCGGAAAGTATCGCGTGCGGATTTCTTTCCATCTTTCGGCAGTGACATTGGTGTCACGCGACAAAAACAAAGTTTAAATAATCCGAATTTCCCGCAGGGACCGGGGATTAATATTCCACGTTACCAAAGCGTTTATGATGCTGGATTTGATGCCTCCTGGGAGATTGATTTGTTTGGCAAGACACGCCGCGCCGTTGAGGCTGCGACAGCAAATATCCAACGCGAAGAAGCAGAACGCAGAGATATCACTCTTTCTGTTATCTCGGAGATTGCCTTAAATTATGTTGAATTGCGTGGGGTAGAGAAGCGTCTTAATTATGTGACCCAAAAAGCGGAGCTACAAGAACAGATTGTTGCCTTGAATAAGGCCTCTTATGAGAATGACTTGATCCGTGAAACTGAGCTCGCAGAAGCTGAAACAGAATTGGCTGACATGCAGTCACAGATCCCTCCTCTTCAGACAGAAAGGCGCATCGCGGCTTACAGATTAGGTGTTCTGACGAGCGCGCAGCCCGGAGCCCTTTTGAAGCGTCTGGAAAATCATAAGCAAACCTCTTTTTCATTGATATCTATTCCAGTTGGATTGAAGTCAGATTTGCTGCGTCGCCGACCTGACATACAAAGCGCTGAGCGCAATCTGGCGGAAGCGACGGCCAATAAGGGTGTTGCTATTGCCTCTCTTTATCCAAGTTTTAATTTAACCGCAGGCATTGGTGTGCTCTCCGGTGGATCATCGACATTATTTGAGCAAAATAGCGAGAATTTCACTGTTACCCCTTTGATATCAATTCCTATTTTACAGGCTGGTCGCTTGCGGGCGCAAATTGAAGCCACCGATGCGCGAGTTAAAATCGCCGCTGCGCAATATGAGCAGACAATCTTAAATGCTCTTGAGGATGCAGAGGCAAGTTTGACCCATTACCTCAATGAGCAGAAGACATTTACAAAACTACAAGAGGCAGAAAAATCTGCCGCGCGCACTGTGGGCCTTGAGGCCGATCTTTATGATTTAGGCCTTACGCGCCAAGTCGCTCTTATCGAAAGCCAGCAAGAACACGCAAAATATCAGGATATTGCGACGCAATCCGAAACACGTATGTTTAAAAATCTGATTTCCTTCTATAAAGCGCTCGGGGGTGGCTGGGAAAATTTTGCAATAAAATAGCTTGGATTTCCAGTCGCTCTTGGGCTAAACTCTTTTGCAAACAAGATTATAAGGGATGTGCATGATTGGGTGCCTGCAAGGATGTATTGCTAAAATAAAATCAGATTATCTTTTGCTGAATGTTGGCAGTGTGGGATATAAGCTTTTTTGCGCGCGTCACCTTTTAGAGACATTGCAGATCGGCGATAGAGCTTTTTTCTATGTAGAAACAGCTGTTGGTGATGATTATATCAAACTTTATGGGTTTGAAAGTGAGGCTGCTCAGAACTGGTTTCTAACTCTCGGAAGCGTTCAGGGGGTTGGCGCCAAGGCAGCTTTTGCTATTCTTTCTGCTGCAAGTTTGAATGATATTTCTGATGGGGTGATGTTTGGTGACCGCACAATCTTTACCAAAGCACAAGGTGTTGGCCCGAAACTCGCTGAGCGCATTGTCAATGAACTTAAAAATAAAAAGGATTTACCCCCAACCTTTAGTGAGGAAGATGATATTTCTTTTCAGCCTGCTACGCAGAAAACCGTAGAAGTGAGTGCTCCCATCGTTGAGAAAGAGATATCTCCCCAAAAAGCGCACAAAACACCTTCGAAAGAAAGCGCGAACAAACGTAAGATGATCGAGACTGCGACTTCGGCGCTTATGAACCTCGGTTATACGCGACAAGATGCGATGAAAGCTGCCATTGATACATTCCACAATGAAGCCCCTGCCAATGAGAATGATCTTATTCATGCTGCGTTGAAATATATCGGTCAGATGAAAGAGGTCCTATGAGTCAGGATGCCCCTCGGATTATGACGCCCCACCCCACTGAAGAGGATCACTCGGAGCACGCATTGCGGCCTCAAACCCTTGCAGATTTTACCGGACAAGCCGGGGCATGCCAAAATCTAAAAATCTTTATCGAATCTGCCAAAGCCAGAAGCGCATCTTTAGATCATATTTTGCTCTATGGGCCGCCCGGTCTTGGGAAAACGACTTTGTCACAAATTGTCGCAAAAGAGCTTGGGGTCAATTTCAAAGCCTCTTCCGGGCCTTTGATCACGAAAGCTGGAGATTTAGCAGCTATTCTCACCAATTTACAGGCGAATGATGTCCTGTTTATTGATGAAATTCATCGTATGAACCCTTCTGTTGAGGAAATTCTCTATCCGGCGATGGAGGATTTTCAGCTTGATTTGATCATTGGCGAGGGGCCGGCTGCGCGCACGGTCAGAATTGATTTACAACCATTCACGTTGGTCGGCGCCACAACGCGTGCAGGGTTGGTTTCCCAGCCATTACGCGATAGATTTGGTATTCCAACGCGCCTTGTCTATTATACAGATGAAGAGCTGATAAAAATTGTCAATCGTGCTGCTTCACTCATGCAGTTAAATATCCTCGAAGAAGGTGCTTTGGAGATCGCAAAACGCTCCAGAGGGACGCCTCGTATCGCAGGGCGCCTCCTAAGACGCGTCCGAGACTTTGCGATTGTCGAAGGACATGATGCGATAACATTAGACATGGCAGATTATGCACTAAGTCGCCTTGAAGTCGATAAAATTGGTTTGGATTCAAATGATCGGCGCTATCTTAATTTAATTGCAGAAGCCTTTGCCGGTGGTCCAGTGGGCATTGAGACACTTGCCGCAGCTCTTTCAGAGGCTCGCGATGCCATTGAGGATATTATCGAACCTTTTCTTATTCAAAAAGGATTTTTAAACCGCACGCCGCGCGGCCGCGTTATGACACGCCTCGCATGGCAGCATTTAGGAAAGTCAGCGCCTATTATAGAGACAGATTTATTTGAAAATGCGAAAAACTCTTGTGAAGAGAGTGTGTAGCACAACTATTATTTTCAGACTCTGAGCAATTTCTTATCGGACCCAGAACTATGTATAATGGAATGAAGAGCAATCATTGCCATGCATGTCTTTGCGAGCGCAGCGAAGCAATCTCTTTACACATAAATATAACAGATTGCCATGGGTGCTACGCATCCTCGCAATTGACGAGGGGCTGTTATACTAATTTTTCTTATCCATTGTTCGGGTTATTATTTTCAAAACGCGACCTCTCAGAGAAATTCTAGAGCGTACCCTGAGCTTGTCGAAGGGTACGAAGAGCGAGAAAACGATGAAATAATCCAAAAAACTTGCGCTTAGCACCCTTGGGCAGGCTCAGGGTACGATAAGCGACCACTCTTTAAACTTCTATAAGGTCATAAAGCACAAGTGCCTTATAATCAGCTTCTTCTATTTATTAACAAAAAGCTATACAGTGCGCTCATAGATCATTTTCTTGATGTTTCCAATCGCGCGCGCAGGATTTAAGCCTTTTGGACAGGTTTTCGCACAATTCATAATTGTATGACAGCGATAAAGTCTGAACGGATCTTCAAGATTGTCTAATCTTTCCCCCGTTGCCTCGTCACGACTATCAATCAGCCAGCGGTAAGCCTGAAGCAAAACAGCCGGACCAAGATATTTGTCACCATTCCACCAATAGCTCGGGCATGAGGTCGAACAACATGCACATAAAATACACTCATAGAGACCATCAAGCTTTTCACGATCTTCACGTGACTGCTTACGCTCTTGTAGCGGTTGCGGTGTCACTGTCTGCATCCAAGGCTCGATCGATGCATATTGCGCATAAAATTGGCTTAAATCAGGAACCAAATCCTTAACCACTGGCATATGTGGCAAAGGATAAATCTTGATATTTCCTTTAATTTCTTCAATAGGCTTCGTACAAGCCAACGTATTCGTGCCGTCAATATTCATCGCACATGACCCGCAAATCCCCTCACGGCAAGAACGACGGAAAGTTAAAGTCGAATCAATCTCATTTTTAATCTTAATAAGAGCATCTAAGACCATCGGCCCGGTATCATTCAAATCAAGTTGATATGTATCAATACGTGGGTTATGCCCATCATCCGGATTCCAGCGATAAATTTCAATGGTTCTGACGTCAGCATCGGGTCCAGCAGTTATTTTCCACACCTTACCATTGGGGTTGACCTTTGAATTTTTCGGAAGCGAAAGTTCTACCATAGTGATATGACCTTTTTATTTGAAGTTTTTTGACCAAAAGCTATAGTCAAAAAAAATTGAAATAGAATTATCTATAATATATGACGAAATATATTCAATATTATAGACTATAATTGTAAATGAATCAATAAACACGTGCTTTAGGCTCAATATAATCAATTTCATCTGTCAATGTAAACTCATGCACAGGACGGTAATCAATCTTAACATTGCCAGCATCATCAGCCCAGGCAAGCGTATGTTTCATCCATTCCTGATCATCCCGATCTTTGAAGTCTTCTCTTGCATGCGCACCGCGGCTCTCCTGCCTGTTTAAAC
>JBCCNR010000011.1:0-13919 GCA_039025725.1 Pseudomonadota bacterium
CGCCGCGCCAGCCTATACATATTATCTCGCCGCTCTTTCACAAATATACATTATCTTTTATCTATCATTCAATGAGCATTAGTCTTATCTTTGTGATACCGATTTTTCTAATATTCCTCGGGGGATTTTTATCAAATATCGGGGAGGCTCAGTTCGGGGGAATTCTTGCTCTGTTAGGTCTGATCGGGTTTATTTTATTAATACCATTACTGATGACAAAATTACCGGCAGTGACCGATCCGAATGGTGATAAATCTCTGAAAGCAGCCTTGGAGCGCGGAAAAAAGATTTTCTGGCCTTTTTTAGGCACATTAATCTTGATATTGCTGGTTTCTGTTGGTGTTAACATTCTGGTGCAAATGATTGCGGTACAATCAGGCAGTACAGAAATCATCATAATGGTTTCACATTATATGTCACTTCTGCTTGTTATCCCAATATCTGTCACGCAATCACATTATTATATGAAATCAGAATATTTTATGGAGTAGTGCTAAATAATTGGACTAGATCTTCTTGGGCCAGACTGTGAGCTCCCAGCTGGTACCGGAAGGCCTCTTTGTTCCGCTGCAGTACCTACTCTGCTGGAAAAGTCTGCCGTTGCATTAGGGTTTCCAGTTACTCTCGTAGTAGATGTTCTTCTTATTGTTGGTGCTTTCCCTACATGACTTGCACCTGAAGAATGTGGTCCGCTTCCAACTCGCCCACCGGGCCCTGTTACTCCATTCATAAAAAACTTACCTTAAAAAAGTTATGTTATAATAGCACACATCCGCATATTTATTACTAACATAATTATTTCACATATGCACGAACTTTTTAACAAAAAAATTAATAAATTTTTAATATTTACATCTTTAACGAATTTTATCTTTTTTTAATCAGTTTCCCGTAAAATTTTAATTATAGCTGAAGCGGATTATAAATCCGCATTCTGCTATGTTAAAAGGCTTTGCCAAAGCCTTTTAACCACACTCTTTGACCTTTGGCGAAGCGTAGTGGATGCTATCAAAATTCCATAGGGATTTTGTAGCGACTAAACTATTTAAGAGCTCTATTGCAAAGTGATGCATGTTTTGCAGTGAAGCTTTTCTCATAAGAACCTTACCAATGAGGCATAATTCTGGGGCGCTATGGCCATAATATCATTATGCCAATAGATCTCCGATGATCAGATATATGTTTGTAACCAGACATTATACTGAAGCAAATTCTTGAAATGATGCTTTGGTGAAATGTCTCTGTAGAAATATCTATACGGTATTATAGATAGAAAGTAGTTGTATTATGAATAGTGAAAATGCACGAAAGCTGATCGTCGACAATGGGAATAATGAAGAATTCGTTGAACTTCGAGGATTTTATATAGATATGCTCAGCTATATTGAGCGTTTGCATAGGCTGCTTCTCGATGTGATTAAGGTAGAACTCGATAACCATAATATTGTCGAAATTAATCCGGTTCAATCTTTGCTTCTTTACAATATTGGCACTATGGAGCTCACTGCCGGCGAGCTTAAAACACGTGGATATTATCAGGGATCGAATGTTTCTTATAATCTTAAAAAGCTTGTAGATACAGGCTATGTCAATTATGAGCGCTCACATATAGACAGACGCTCTGTGCGGGTAAAATTGACGGAGAAGGGTAAAGAAATCGCAGATATTGTCAGTCATCTTTATAATCGTCATACGCAGCATATTATTGATCGCAGATTGATAGATATTGCTGGCATTGAAGATATTTGTCTCGTTTGTAAGGATTTCGAGCGTTTTTGGACGGATAATATCCGCTATGGAGATTAAAAACGGTTAAAAAAAGACCAAATCGGAGCCTTTTATGCAGAAGCATATTAAATATTTTTTCTCATCACCTGAGACCAGAACGCAAATGCTTTTATATTATGCAACGCATGATCAGATGATGAGCACGCTTGTAAAGAAGCTTGAAAATTTTGGTTATAGGATCAATTTTTCCTGGCGTCTTGCACATGGGCAATATGATCCGATTGTTTTAAGCCTTAAAAACACAAAAGGTGTTGTTGGGAATTTAAAAGATTTCTTTGCCAATAATGCACCAAAGGCAAATATTACATTGTCTCGGCGGGCTGGGTTGGCTTCGAATTTACATCATTTCCTGCATGAATTGGTACATTTTGCGCAGGATATTGAGGGACAGCTTAATTTTCCGATGATTGTGAAAGATCAACCTGTTTCGCTCTTAAGAGAGCAGGATTTTATAGATCTTTATCTGTTCAATGAAGCCCATGCTGCAACAGAGGCCATACGTGCATCTCATCGTCTTATGATAAGACATAATATCCCGGAGGCATGGTGGGGATGTTATTTGTCACGAGACTGGCATGATTTATCATCACGTTATCATAATGATCTTGGGAACAGATTGAATGAGATGCATGCTGCGCGCAGATGTTTTGAGGGATGGTATAAATTGCCTTTAAGAAAAATATATCAGAAAAAAGCGCAAATGGTTTTTTCATATTTTAAGTCACTCAGTTCAGATTATGTGCATGCTGATTTTTGCATGAATAGTTTTCTGAAAGACAGAGATTATTTGCCATCTTACATATACCATTCAGATCCTGTTTATTGCTAAGCCTTTATTAACCTTAGAAACCTATAGTGAGTATGAGAAATAAGATATTTCTTATGCATGAGGGCGCGTTAAATGCTTGGTTTAATTGGAATAATAGTCACATTGGTCATGGTTTTCGGTGGGTATCTTGCTGCCGGTGGGAATATTATGATCATTGCAAAGGCTTTACCATTTGAGCTTGCTATGATTTGTGGGGCATCTGTCGGAGCCTTTTTGCTGAGTAATGACAAGCATACCGTCAAAACGACATTGTCTGATATTAAAATGGTCTTTAAAGGACGTGATAAGCAGAAGGAAGATTATACAGATCTTTTAAATTGTCTCTATGAAATCTTCAAGACTGCACGTGTCTCTCCTTTAAGTATTGAAAACCACATTGAAAATCCATATCAGTCTGACATCTTCAAGAAATATCCGTCTGTTTTATCTGATAAATTTGCCATTAATATGATTTGCGACAATATGCGCATGATCGGGATGAATGTAGATGATGTTGATCAGGTTCAAACCTTGCTTGAGGCAGAATTGGCCGCCAAAAGAGAAGAGACCATGCATTCTGCACATGCTTTACATGTTATGGCCGATGGCCTGCCAGCGATTGGAATTGTTGCGGCGGTTTTGGGTGTGATTAAAACAATGGGATCGATTGATCAGCCGCCGACTGTTTTAGGTGGCATGATTGGTGGGGCGCTTGTTGGAACCTTTTTAGGGGTTTTCTTGTCCTATTGTCTCGTTGGTCCGATGTCAGAGAAATTATCAACCATTCTTGATCAGGATCATCAATATTACGAGTTGATCAAAAATGTCTTTATCGGCTATCTTAACAAACATCAGCCTATTACATGTGTTGAAATGGCTCGGAAAAAAGTTCCCGAAGACTTCCGACCAGAGTTTAACCAAATGGAAGAAGTCCTGAAATCGCTCAAAACTGGATAGAAATGAAATTTTTATCACATATTTTATGGTTGCCAACCTGTCTGTTTTTTTTATTTTGCGCATCTTTTGCCAGCGCAAATACGATGCAGGATATTGGCGATGATGTCTCCACCCATCCGGAAAATCCACCTGTTGCCATTCGCGGTGCAGATTTAGATGATAATGTTACACGTATCGTTATCGACGGGATGCCGGCCAATGGCTATAAATTAAAGCCCGCCAATAATAAATTGCATATTTTATTTACAGAATTTCAGTGGAGTTTCCTCAAAGACGATCTGGCAGTTTTAAGACTGTTGAAGAATATTAAAAATTTTACAATGCTCAAACGTGATGAGCAGACTGTCTTTACAGTGGTTTACAGCTGCAACTGTCAGGCAGATGTTTATAAATGGCGTAATCAGAAAATAATCATTGATATATATGGGTTAGATGCTGTTGAAAATCCAACCAAGACTCGCAGATGGTTAGAGGCACAAAAAAATAAACTTAAACAACAAAAGCTTCAGGAAAAAGATCAGGCTGAAGTTGCAAATACATCAAATGAAGAAAAAATTGAAAAGCCACCTTCACCGCCAAAGGCACCACCAGAAGAGCAAGATTTTTCTTTTAGATCACAATTAGAGCGTCTTATCGCTGCTGCGGAAGTGCAGGGTGTTGTGAAGTTTAAAGATAATACTGCTTTACCCAAAGAGCTCAATAAAGGTGATAAGCCAAAGATACCAGATGCAGAAAAATCAGATGATAAGGCAGATATTGCCTCTGCGCCTGAGCTAAAGCCAGAAGATCCTCTTTATTTTTCACAGATCAAGACTGAAAGTAAGAAGCAGAGTGATATTCTTGAAAATCAGGAACAATCCTTATCAAAGAATGTCACTTTATCTTCTAAGACTATTCTATCGATTGATGACACTGAGCAGCTTCTGCCCGGTGATGAAAATATCTTCAAAGGGGCGCGCAAGCGATGTTTACCAGATACGGCTTTTGTGCTTCCGCCGAACAATCCTGCAACAGAGACTTTTTATACTGATCTCACAAAATATCGCAGTCAGGTTATCGGAGAGTTTGACCGCACAGATCCAGAAATGTCTTTAAATTTGGCATATCATTATATTTCATATGGGCTTGGAGAAGAGGCGATAAACACTCTGGATAGTTTTGGTGCTCCTGAACATCGTGGATATATTGCGCGTTCTATGGCAGAGCTTTTAACAAGTGCGCCACCATCTATGGATTCTATGTTTTCCATAAGAAAAGACTGTAGAGGCGTGCATGGCTTATGGGCTGCATATTATTTTTACCGTATTGGGAATGAGAAACGCGCAGCGCTTCTCTCTGACTTTCCAGAAGCCATTGAAGCCCTTGCAACATTTCCGATTGTTTTACAACGTCATATTGGGACAGCGCTTGCATTGAATTTGGTGCGTAAAGGCTCTTACGATATGGCGGATGCTATTATTTCTGAGATTGCAAAACATAGCACGCATTTTGATCATTCTGTGTTGCTTGTCCGTGGTTTGATAGATGCAAAAAACGGCTTTTCAGACAGAGCCCTCGGGACGCTTGAAGATGTGATGAATCAAACGACCGGGCTTGATCAGCAAATGGCTGGATTATCCTTATCTGAGTTAAAGCTTGCGATGAATGTGCCTTTATCTGTGCGTGACATCAGTGCGCTTGAAGAGCTTGTTTTCTTAAAGTCAAAAGAATATGTTGGGGCGCAGGCTCTTGCGCTGATTGCAGAGCATGAGTCTCGTTTTGGAAATTTCTACAGAGGCTTTAAGCGTCTTTCAAAAAATATCTTTAAGCAGAAAGGTATTAAAGACCCTGTTATGATCAAAGCAGAACAGCTTTTCAGGCGTCTCGCTATTTCTGGTGAGTCCGTGGATAATCCTGATAATTTGCGGATATATTATGAGTTTCCGAATTTGCTTCCGGATGATCCTGCTTTACATATAGGTTTTGCAAAACAGCTTTATAAGCTTGGCCATACAAAACCTGCTTATGACATAATGAGCATGGGCAGTAAGATTCACTATAACTACTATAAAGAGCATGATCAGACATATTTTATGGGTCAGCTTTTATTTGATCTTGGAAAATATGCAAAAGCTGCGCAAATCATGAATAAGCCTTATGAGAGTGACCTTGAATATATGTCACTCAAGGCCGAGGCCCTACATCGCAGTGGGCAACATCAGGAAGCTTATATGTTACTCAATAAGTTTGATGATGTTGAAAGTGATAAAAAACGCGCAAGATTTGCTCTTGCTGCGCGTGAATGGGCAGCGGCGAAGCAAGCTTTTGAAGATGCAAGATTGAATGATGACGATATAGAGCATTATTTTGGCGCCAAAGCTTCTGGTTATATGGGAGGATTTGATTATCCCGGCAATGCGAATGAATATGAAAATGATATAGATGTTATTTTTCATCAAAAGCCCAAGCAAGCGAGTGGCATTATTGATGTTGTGAAAGAAACAGATCACCTGATCAGTTTGATTGAAGACAGATATGAAACTGTCAGACCAACTGTCAAAATAGAAGCCCCATCGGAGATATTACAAGATGGATAATAGTATTTATGCACTCCTCTCTGGGCAGGTTGCACTCAGGCGTCAATTGGATAGTGTCGCAAATAATATGGCGAATTTAGGCACGACTGGTTATAAAGAAGAGCGCATGCATTTTGATGATGTGTATAAAAGGCTCCAGACGGATGGAAAAGGGATTGCATTCGTGCATGATGTGACATCAAGCACAAATTTTTCACAAGGCGCATTTACGCAAACTGGAAATCAGCTTGATGTTGCGATACAGGGTCAAGCGATGTTATCAGTTCAAGATGAGAACGGACAGGTTTTATATACGCGTGATGGACGTTTTTCTCGTGCAAATGATGGATCACTTGTCCTGACATCTAATGGCATGCGCGTTTTGGATAATGGTGGGGCTGCTATTCAAATTCCTGAAAATGTAAATCGTATCTCAATCGCAGGGGATGGGACGGTTTCCATCGAGGATGGCGGAGCCATCACAAGAATAGGCCTGTTTGGATATGAAAATGCAAATATGAAACGCCTTTCAGATGGTCTTTACAGCACGAATGCGCCATTGGAGCCAACTGAAGAGGCGACAATTTCTCAAGGGTTTTTGGAAAGCTCAAATGTGAATGCTGTCAAAACCTTAACAGATTTGATCAATGTGCAGCGCGCCTATGAGCGAAGCTCTAACCTGATTGATAAGGAAGATCAGCGCATTAAAGATACAATCTCCAGACTAGGCCGTGCGCCGGGTTAGTATTTTCTATAAAAATTTCAGAGGGTTATATCATAATTAACCCGAGCTATTGATAAAGAAATGAAGGGTAAGCATCGCCACGCACGTCATTGCGAGCGGAGCGAAGCAATCTCTTTCATATAAATAAACAGATTGCCACGGGTGCTATGCGCCCTCGCAATTGACGAGAGGCTGTAAACCCGAGCTATGGATAAGGAAATAAAAAATAAGCATGGCTTAGTATTTTCTATTTTTTTGGCTCTTCTCCATAATGCGTGCAAATAATGGTAAATTAAGATAACATGACAACCAAGCTTGCGCATATTTATAAGGTAGGCTCTCAAACCAGTTCCTGTCTGTATTTGCGCATTGTCTGACAAATGGAAAGATTGCAATATCTGCCCAGCTTATCTTATCCCCCAAGAGGTGTTTTTTGTCTTTCAATAGCATATCAAGCGCAAAGATAAACGCTTCACAGTCTGAACGCGCATGGCCACAATCTTCATTCGGATAGCGCGTTGGATATTTGTAACGATCAAGGGCTTTTTTAAAAGCACCATCATTTTTGGCAATCCAAGCTTCTGCTTGAGGAATGTCTCTATACCATCCATCAGGATCATTTTGCGCCATAGCCCATCGCATAATATCAAGGCTTTCATCCAAAATCTGACCTGTTTCAAGCTGCAAGACCGGTACAGTTCCCTTCGGAGAGATGTCTAACATATGGGCAGGCTTATTTTTGAGATCAACCTCATGCAATTCAAAGGGGATATCAGCATAGAAAAGCGCCATACGTGCGCGCATCGCATAAGGGCAACGCCGAAAACTATAAAGAAGATGCATAAACTATCGCGTAAATTTTCTAAAAAAATAATGTTTTATAATCGACATATAATTATTTTCATCTTCCGGGCTGCCATATTTTTGCTTCACATGTTCGACATGTAAAAATAAAAAATATGCGCCTGCCAGAAAAAAAGCCAGAAAGATAATAGTTCGTAGAAGAAACTCAACCATTGCGCCATTCATAAAGGATACTCCTACTGCTTAGATTTTACAGCTTAACGCTCTATTAAGGATAAACGATTAAATTAAAAAGTGAACTAAATTTGAATCAAATATTATTGTGGCAGATAACGATACAGACGAGCAAGAGAATGTCCCAGTCCGTCGTAAAAAGCGGGGTGGATTGCTGATATTGATTGTCTTCACGCTTTTCCTAAGTGCTGTTGGTGGTGGTGCAAGCTATATGGGATATGTAGATGTTCCGCTTATAGAAAGCAAAACGGTAGAAAAACTCCCGGATCTTTCAAATACAATTTTTGTACCTTTGCCTAAAATTGTTGTCACTCTCGGAGAAAATGCTCAGGCAAAATATTTGCGTGCACAGTTTGCGATTGAAACTGACCCAAATTATGAAGAGCGCGTCAAAACATTAGAACCGCGCCTTATGGATGTGTTCAATACATATTTGCGTGTTGTTGAAGAGCAGGAGCTGACCAATCCAGAGCGCTTTCAAAATCTTCAGGCACAAATGTTAAGGCGTGCACGTTTGGTGGCTGGAGAGGCTGCGATCAAAAATTTATTGGTTCAGGAATTTGTGCTGCAATAAGGAAAATATCACATGGGCATGTTTTTAGATCTTTTAACGATACTTCTTTGTGCTGGGGCGATGGCATATTGCTATGTTTTGGGACGACAAGTGCGTGCTCTAAAAAATATGCGTGAGGGGGTAGGGGCCCTTATCGAGGATATGATCAGGACAACACATGATTTACAAGTGGCTTTTGAACAGACAAAACATACCTTAGATACGGATTACGAAAAGCTAAATGACAAAATTGACGAGGGCGCTGTCTTATCTGAATATATTGAAACGCTCTTGAGCGATGTCAAGGCCGTTGAAGAAACTCTGCTCTCTCATAGAGAGGATGTTCTATCTCGTTCAAGACAAAATACATCACAAAGCCAGCATACGCCAATTACAACATCTGAAACGACTTTAAGCGGGGATGTTGGCAATTTGTTAGATCAGGTTTTTGAGCAAAAAAATTACTCTCAGCCTAAAGGACAAACAGGACAAGATCCACTTGAAGATGTTGTTCCAAAAGGACTTGGTAGACCTATCAAAAGAGCACCGCCACGCATTATTCCCGGTGAGGAATATTTATGACAGCAAGTCCAGTAACATATCTGATGATAGGGTTCTTATCAGTTGTTCTGATAAGAGGTGGCCTGTTTTTGGATCAGGCTGGGCATTTTGATGCGATTGCAGCGCCGTCAGATATTTCTGAAGGTACAGATGGCCAAGATAATGCAAATGAAGAAGAAAAGCCTCCCATTGTTAGCATTAAAGACAAGCTTTTTGATCCTGAGGCCACTATTAAGAAAAAGGATGATTTCAATTCTTTTGCCTTTAAAGAGGTTGAGGCATCAGCGCAGTCTGACGGATCAAAAGTTTGCATTACGGGTCCAATGTTGAAGGCCGCGAAAGAAAGGCTGGAATATCTCAAGCAAAAAGAAAAAGACCTTACCGAACAGGCAAGGCTTGTTGAGATTTCTGATAGGCGCGTCAGAGAGCAGGTTGCAAAACTTCAACTGATCAAAGAACAAATTATTGAGCAGGCTCAATTAGCAGACTCTAAAGTCGCTAAAGAAAGCAAGCGCCTGATCTCTATCTATGAAAAGATGAAGCCCAAAGCGGCTGCAAATATCTTCAATGAGATGGCTCCTAAGGTAGCAGCAGAATTGCTGCGTAGTATGAAAGAAGATCAATCTTCGGCTATTTTAGCGAAAATGTCTCCAAAAGCTGCTTATGACGTCACGCTTGCTCTTGCCCATGGTATTGAAGATACCAAAACAGGATATAAGAGCTTACAATAGCTTTTAATAAGCTGATTAGAGGGCAAATAAAACTCTTGCGTCTTCTCCCAAGGAAATGCTATCAATTTGCTCAAAATATTGGAAGTTTTCTTCTATATAGAAGTTATCGAGTGCCCGTAGCTCAGCTGGATAGAGCAACTGCCTTCTAAGCAGTGGGTCAGAGGTTCGAATCCTCTCGGGCGCGCCAACTTATATGGGTATATTAAGTTGTGATAGCTTTCAAAGCCTCAGGCATTTTTTCAAGAGCCTTCTCCAGAGCATCCATCTGATCCTCAGTTCCAAGAGAAATACGAATATAATCAGGCATCGCATTGCCTGTCATATGTCGTACGATAATATTATGTTCTTTGAAGTAAGCATCCGCTTTGGAGGCATCGGGGAATTTTACCAGAATGAAATTCGCCTGTGATGGGAAAAAATGATAGTTCTGATCTTTTAAGATCATATCTAGGCGCTGACGCGCTGAAAGATTATCTGCAATATTTTTTTCCTGCCAATCTATATCCTCGAGCGCAGCTATCGCTGCCATTTGTGAGGGCATAGACACATTAAAGGGACTTCTGGCACGTGATAAGGCATCAAGCGCAATCTGAGGTAAATACCCCCATCCAACCCTGAGAGCAGCCAAACCGAACATTTTTGAGAATGTCCGTGTCACAACCACATTTTCATATGTCTGCACAAGGGGAAGAGATGTTGTATAATCATCCGCGTCCGCAAATTCATAGTAAGCCTCGTCAATGACAATTAAAACATGCTTTGGAACATTTTGCACAAGCTTTAAAATCTCATCTTTTGTGAGATATTGCCCCGTCGGGCTGTCAGGATTAGCAATGAAAATAATTTTGGTTTTCGCGTTGGATGCCGCAATTATGGCATCCACATCATGCGACAAATCTTCTCTGTAAGGTATTTTAACCGGAACGCCGCCTGCAATCTGAATAATAATATTATATAATGGGAATGTATGTGTGCTGATGATCCCCTCATCGCCATTCTCCAGAAAACATAATGCACATAATTCAAGAATATTATCCGAACCCGCACCGCATATAATATGATTTTCATCAACATGATAACGCGCAGCTATGGCACGTCTTAAGTCAGTCGCGCTGCCGTCTGGATATTTAAATAATTTATCTGCGCATGATTTAAAAGCCTCGATCGCGGCAGGTGAGGCTCCGAAAGCATTTTCATTTGAGGATAATTTAATAGGCTTTACAGCACTTTGAAGAGATGAAGCACCAGCCTTATAAAGGGGGACATTATGCAACGCTTTGCGATATTGCAAAATTGTCATTTCAGAACCTGTTCTATAAATTTATTTTGGTGACAGGATCATAATCCCTAGGCGACCTTCCATTTTAGGCGCCTGATCCGTCTTACTAATATCTTCAATATCAGCTTGAATGCGCTTTAAAAGGGCAAGCCCCAAATCAGAATGCGCAATTTCTCGTCCACGAAAACGCAATGTCACTTTGACTTTATTGCCTTCCTCAATAAAACGACGCGCAGCCTTTAACTTCACATCATAATCATGCGTATCAATGTTCGGACGGACTTTTATTTCTTTCAATTCTACTTTTTGCTGCTTTTTCTTCGCTTCTGCCGCCTTTTTTTGCTCCTGATACTTATATTTGCCATAATTCATGATCTTAACGACAGGCGGTTTCGCATTCGGCACAATCTCAACCAAATCAAGATCTAAATTCACCGCGCGCGATAAAGCATCTTCCAGCGAAACGACACCAACATTCTCACCCGTCTCATCAATAAGCCTGACTTCTTCTGACGTAATATTCCTATTAATATTTGGTCCAGTATCTTTGCTGCGCCCGCCTCGGGCATCTACAGGTCTTGCCACGTGTTGCTTATCTCCGTGTGTGGTTAGTTAAACTTCTGATCATAATAAATCAGGAGGTGTTGAAACTTTATTAATAAAATTGACAAACTCTTCAAATGTTAAAGTTGTTTGCTCATTTTGGCCACGCTGCCTTACAGTGACAGTTCTGTTTTCAGCCTCTTTTTTCCCTAAAATCGCAAGAATTGGCACACCCATAGTCATATGTTCACGGATTTTATAAGTAATTTTCTCATTTCTAACATCTGTCTCAAAACGAATATTATGGGGCTTCAATAAAGCCGCTAGCTCATCGGCAGCAGCATCGGCATCAGAAACAATTGTCAAAATAGAAAGTTGCTGCGGAGCCATCCAAATCGGGAACTTTCCAGCATATTGCTCAATGAGAATACCAATAAACCGCTCAAAAGACCCCAAAATAGCGCGATGAAGCATAACAGGTACATGCTTAGCGCCATCCTCACCTATATAATGTGCTCCCAAACGCTTAGGGAGCACAAGGTCAACCTGCAATGTGCCACACTGCCAATCCCGGCCAATCGCATCACGCAATACAAATTCGAGCTTTGGGCCATAAAAAGCGCCTTCACCTGGATTATGTTCACAGTCATAACCTGTTTGCTCAACTGCGTCTTTTAAAGCAGCCTCTGCTTGGTCCCATATCGCATCTGTGCCTGCGCGCTTCGCTGGTCGATCAGAGAATTTAACCCGAAAACTTTCAAACCCTAAATCCTCGTAGACTGACGCGAGTAAGGTGCAAAATTTCTTTGTCTCATCCGTTATCTGATCTTCAGTACAAAAAACATGCGCATCATCTTGCGTAAAATTCCGCACACGCATAATACCATGCAAGGCCCCCGATGGCTCATAACGATGACATGACCCAAATTCAAATATCTTCAAAGGAAGCTGTTTATAGCTGGTGATATCACGATTGAAAACCTGTAAATGACCCGGGCAATTCATGGGCTTTAGCGCGAAAATACGCCCCTCAGATTCACTGGTATACATATGTTCAGAGAATTTCTCCCAGTGGCCAGAAGCCTCCCACAGCTTGCGATCCACAAGCTGTGGTGTTTTAATCTCTGCATGGCCTTCACTTACCATCCGCCGGCGCATATAATCTTCTAAGACACGCCATAATGCATTGCCTTTTTTATGCCAAAACACCATACCAGCAGCCTCATCCTGCTGGTGGAAGAGTTTTTGCTCTCGGCCAATGCGCCGATGATCCCGCTTTTCAGCTTCCTCAATACGCGTGAGATAAGCCTTCAATTCCTTATCATCTCGCCATGCAGTTCCATATATGCGCTGTAATTGTGGATTATTCTGATCACCGCGCCAATATGCCCCGGAAACCTTCATCAATTTAAAAGATGTTCCAGTCTTTTTCGTCGAGGGCAAATGTGGGCCACGACATAAATCATGCCAATCCCCATGATAATAAATCTTTATCTCTTCATCATCAGGGATGGATTCAACAATTTCAGCCTTAAAATGCTCTCCTATGGATTTAAAATGTGCGATAGCCTCTGCGCGGCCAATAATGACTTTGCGCACTGTCTCATCACGCGCGACAATTTCACGCATGCGCTCTTCTATAGATGCAAGATCATCCGTACTAAATGGTGTTTCACGATAAAAATCATAATAAAAACCATCCTCTATATTAGGGCCAATCGTGACTTGTGTGTCATCAAATAATTCTTGTACTGCCTTGGCCAATATGTGCGCAGCATCATGGCGAATAAGATCAAGCGCTTCTGGTGATTGACGCGTTACAATCGCAACCTCAGACCCAGACGGAACCTCATCAGATAAATCACATAATACACCATTGATTTTTATTGCAAGCGCAGCTTTGGCAAGGGAAGGACCTATAGAAGCCGCAATGTCCATACCTGTCACAGGCTGATCATAAGTGCGATTGGAACCATCTGGAAGCGTAATGACAATCATTTCATTGTCACGCATATTCAAAACCATGAGTTAAGCGCCCTTTGAAAATAATCACTAAGATTATAAGCGGTTTTAAATAGTTCAAAATTCAGCAAAATCTATGCTCCGGTTTTACATATTTTGTTACGGCAAATTACATCATTAAGATGTCAAGTCAAGCAGGGAATATTTATTACTCTTGCTTATATCTTTATCACTAAATTCATTATAATCAAGCACTTATACCAAGCGCCTTAATTCATTTTCGATATTGTATCTATCATAATTATTATATAAGCAATTTAAAGTGGTTTTTTTCTCTCGCGCCAGTTGGCTCACGCGAATACCCCCTTGGAGCTCCGAGGGAGCGCGCAACTATGCGCGACGCCCAGTCGGGCGCTCTAC
>JBCCNR010000012.1:0-13834 GCA_039025725.1 Pseudomonadota bacterium
GAAAATGCCATGCTATATGTCTCTAAATTTATCCAATATCGGTCTTAAAGAGGCATTATGAAGGCGCGAGAGAGAGTTGCAGGCTGGGGCAATGTTATAGCATCAGAAGATGCTGTTGTTTATCGTCCGGAACGTTTTGCCTCTGCTAAGCAAATTATCGAAGAATGTGCGGATAAAACATATCTCCCTGTTGGAAATCTACGATCTTATGGTGATGTGTGTGTCAATGGGTCTGGGGCTCATGTCAGAATGCGTAGATTAAATCGTATCCTTAATTTTGACAAAGAAACGAAAATTGTCACTGTGGAAGCAGGCCTGACGATGTCTGAGCTCTCTGATTTTGCGATTTCTAAAAAATGTCTCCCCCCTGTCGTACCCGGTACAGGATTCTGTACAGTTGGCGGTGCGATTGGCAATGATATTCATGGCAAAAATCATGAGAACTCTGGAACATTTACAGATCATGTTGTTGCATTTGATCTTTTGACGGCGGATGGCAAGGTACAGACAGTTACGCCGGAGAGTGACCCGAAGCTTTTTTATGCCACCGCTGGTGGGCTGGGCTTAACCGGAGTGATCTTATCTGTATCGCTTAAATTAAAAAAAGCGGAATCTGGTACACTCAAAGTGAAAAGGCAACAAATGCCTAATTTAACGGCTTTGATGGATGGACTTAGCCAAATTAAGGATGATTATTCTGTTGCATGGATTGATGCATTGGCGGATGGGCAGTCACTTGGGCGTGGTGTGCTTGAAACTGCGCATAGTGTTGGGATTGAGGTTCCATATGATGCGCCAGAGCCAACATCAGTACCATTTTATATGCCATCTTTTTTGCTGAATAAATATAGTGTGAAATTGTTCAATTATTTTTATTATAATCGCGCCGAAGCATGTGACAGAGAGACATTTGAGGATTATCGCCGTTTCTGTTTTCCGCTTGATGCTATAAAACATTGGAATAGGCTTTATGGCAAAAAAGGCTTTTATCAATTTCAATGCGTGTTACCAGAAGAGACCGCGGAGAAAACATTGCGTGCAATTCTTAAAAGATGTAGCAAAAGCGGAGCAGCTTCTTTTTTGGCGGTTTTGAAAAAATTTGGTGCAGAGGGCAAAGGGATGTTATCTTTTCCGCGTCCGGGTTTTACGCTTGCATTGGATTTTCCAAATAAAAAAGGCGTTGTGGCAATGTTAAAAGAATTTGAGGCCATGACCATCGCAGCAGGCGGGCGCGTTTATCTTGCAAAAGATGCATTAATGTCGCCAGAATCTTTTGAAAAAATGTATCCGCATAAAAATGAATTTCTTGAGGTTGTGTCTCGGGTGAATCCTGAGGCTCTTTTTACATCGAACGCAGCGAAGCGTCTTCGCCTCAACGTCAAATAATTTCAGTTTCAGGGTTTTTCTTTATGTCGCAGAATATACGATTATTTCTTGGGGCTTCCTCCGCAGTGGCCAGACATATGGCAGAACTTTATGCTGCCGAAGGGGATGCTCTTATTCTTGCAGGACGCGACACAGAAGATTTAGAGCGAACAGCCTCTCACCTTGCTCTGAAACATAAAATCAAAGCGAGTGCTTTATCATATGATGCGCTGGATTTTGCATCACATGCTGATTTTATTGCAGAAGTTAAAACACATGCCGAAGGTATGAATTTACATATAATTGCGCTCGCTGCCTATATGCCTGAGCAAGCTGAAATGGACAAAGATATTGATAAGGCTTTGAAATGTATCAATACGGGGTATACTGGCTTGGTCTCTGTGTTGCATCCGCTTGCGGCATATTTAGAGGAAAAACGTAATGGCTCTGTTATTATTTTCGGATCAGTTGCCGGCGATAGAGGGCGTTATGGCAATTATATTTATGGCTCGACCAAGGCTGCTTTGCATTGTTACGGTGCAGGATTACGCAATAGATTGGAAAAGTCTGATGTGCATGTCTTAACAGTGAAGCCCGGTTTTATAGATACAGTTATGACGCGTGGTATGAAACTTCCGCCACTGCCTATCGCTAAGCCACGCACTGTTGCGCAAAATGTTATCAAAGCGAATGCGAAAAAACGCAATGAGATTTACACGCCATTTTTTTGGTGGGCAATTATGTTGATTATTCGGAATATTCCAGAATTTATTTTTAAGAAACTTAAGATTTAGAAACTTTATACCAGGCGCCTTAATTCATTTTCCATAGTGGTACCTATCATAATTATTATATATCAAGCACCTTAAAGTGATTTTCTCTCTCACGCTAGTTGGCTTACGCCAACAGCTCCGAGGGGGCGCGCAACAATGCGCGGCGCCCAGTCGGGCGCTCTACCAAAAGCACTTCATCAAAAATTATTTTGGGCTTTTGGTATTATTCAAAAATTTAGCGCAATAACTATAGAGTTTTTTCTCGGCGCCCTCTGGTTGTTTCATCAGATACCATATGATCATAGTAGATACTATAAAACTCGTCGCGCCTATGAGGGTGTGACTAATAAGGTCAAAAAAAGCTGTATAATCTGGAAGATGCGTGACCGTTATAACCATAACTATCGATGCAAGAACGGGGCGGATAAGAATAAGAAGCAGTTCCTTTGTGGCAATTTGCATCACATATGTTGTCACATAGAGATTTAAAATCACAAAGAGCAACCCAAAGCATATTTTGACATAAAGGACAGCCATAATATCTGCATTTAAAGCAAAGGGCAGCATGAAAACTGCGGATAATATAGCATGTGAAACAGTTAAATGTGCACGTTTTTTCATATGACCTATGGCGCCCAATACGCTGCCATTAACCAAACAAAAAGCTTGTGCCGCTGCGGAAAGCGATAAAAGCTTTAAGAAAATAGCGCTTTCGCGCCAGTTTTCACCTGCATAAACAAGGATAAACTTCTCTGCGACAAGCGAAAGGCCAAAGCCGATAGCGATACAAAGAGGTATAAGAAAAGTCATACTAGAGAGATAAGTCTTGCGCAGGGCTTCTTTATCATTTTCAAGCTCTGCGAAGACAGGAAAAAAAGAGCGCGCCAGAGGATATATGATCTCAGTTGTAAATTGTTCCGCCAGTTCATAGGCAATATTATAAAGACCCAGGATAGAAGTCGATATATAGCGTGCCAACAACATACGATCGAGATTTTGTAAAACATAATCAGCCAGTCCGGCTCTGATATTGGGCAATGAAAAGCTTAAGAAGAATGCTTTTGATTTTAAGCATAAAGCAGGGCGATAGGGGAGAAAGATATATGATATAAATGTATAACAGCATGCACCTAATGTTTGCCCAACGATAGGCCCAAGGTAATTTTTGTAATATAAAGTCGCAAGAATAATGGCCGTAACAGAAATAATTTTAGAAAGAACTTGCAGGAGGAAGTCAGAAGAATAATTGAAATCACGTTGAAACTCTCGGTATCTGGGACTGAAAAAACCTGCAAAAAGTGGCTTAATCGACAATATCTGTAACACATATGTGATTTCTGGTTGATAAAGCAGTTTGGCCCATAAAGGTGCCGAAACAAAAAGCAAAAGAGCCAGAGTTCCGCCAAAAATAATATTTAAAGTAAAAGCGGTATCATAATCATATTTTTCGGGCTTTTTAATTTTGAGTAATGTTTCAAAAAAGCCAATTTGCGCAGCAATTGTAATGGGGCCAGACACAAGAATGGCCTTCATAATGATCCCGAAGTCTTCGGGAATGATGATCCTTACAATAATAAGTGTACTGATCAGACCGATGATTTTGATGCACCATCTGGCGCCACTTGCCCAGAGCGAACCTTTTAAAAGTTTATTCTCATCTTTAGCTTGCATGTCGAAAATGCATCACATCGCCATCCTGAACGCGGTAATCTTTTCCCTCCAGACGATTTTTCCCAGCTTCTTTGGCGCCATTTTCTCCGTTACAATTGACATAATCATCATAAGAAACGGTCTCAGCCCGGATAAAGCCTTTTTCAAAATCTGTATGTATCACACCCGCTGCACGAGGCGCCTTTGTGCCATTGGCAATCGTCCAGGCTCGCGCTTCTTTCGGGCCAACAGTAAAATATGTAATTAAATCCAGCAATTTATAGCCTTCGCGTATCATGCGATTTAGTCCGGGCTCATCCAAATTCATATCTACTAGAAAATCCTGTTGCTCTTCTTCAGATAGCTGAGCAATATCCGCCTCAATCGCTGCCGAAACAATGATAAAGGCTGCATTTTCTTCGGCAGCGCGCTTTGCAACAGCTTCAGTAAAAGCATTTCCGGTTTTGACATCACTTTCATCTGTGTTACAGACATACAAAATAGGCTTTGTCGTAATCAAATTGAGCATTTTGACATATTTTGCCTCTTCTTCATCAGCCGGAGAAAAGAGACGCGCAGGCTTACCATCTTGCAATAAAGGAAGAATCTTCTGAATAAGATCAAGGGTGATTTTTGCTTCTTTATCATTCCCCTTAGCTTTTTTTTCCAGATTTGGAATACGCTTTTCAAGACTTTCTAAATCCGCCAGAAGAAGCTCTGTTTCCACTGTTTCTGCATCTGAGATAGGATCAATTTTACCATCAACATGCGTGATATCGCTATTTTCGAAACATCTAAGAACATGAGCGATCGCGTCAGTTTCACGAATATTCCCAAGAAACTGATTTCCTAAGCCTTCGCCCTCGGCGGCGCCTTTGACAAGGCCAGCAATATCCACAAAAGTAAGACGTGTTGGTATGATCTCTTTTGAGCCAGCGATATCGGCAAGTTTGTAAAGACGTGGATCGGGGACAGAGACTTCGCCAATATTAGGCTCAATCGTACAAAATGGGTAATTTCCAGCCTGAGCAGCAGCTGTTTTCGTTAAAGCATTAAAAAGTGTTGATTTGCCAACATTCGGCAAACCAACGATACCACATTTAAAACCCATATTTTATACCAATCCAAGCGCCTTATACCAAGGGCCTTAATTCATTTTCCATTATGTACCTAACATAATTATTATATATCAAGCACCTTAAAGTGATTTCTCTCACGCCAGTTGGCTTCCGCGAACACTTCCTTGGGCCTCCGAGGGGGCGCGCAACTATGCGCGACGCCCAGTCGGGCGCTCTACCAAAAGCACCTAATCAAAAATTATTTTGGGCTTTTGGTATTAATTCATTTTTAACTTCATTGGACAGCTTCTAAAGTCATGGAGGCGACGACCGGACTCGAACCGGTGTACACGGTGTTGCAGACCGCTGCGTAACCTCTCCGCCACGTCGCCATGCCTTATAGGAAACTGAATTATCAAAGATCAAGCAGCAAACGTCTTGGATCTTCCAATCCCTCTTTGATACGCACAAGGAAAGTCACAGCTTCTTTGCCGTCAATAATACGATGATCATAGGACAATGCAAGATACATCATTGGCCTTGCCTGTACAGAGCCATCCGGCATAACCATTGGGCGCTTTTGAATCTTATGCATACCAAGAATAGCAGATTGCGGAGGGTTTATGATAGGCGTTGACATAAGAGAGCCATAAACACCGCCATTTGAAATCGTAAATGTTCCACCCTGCATATCAGCGATAGATAATTTACCATCTTTTGCAGCTTTCCCATAGTTGGAAATGGTATTCTCGATCTGTGCGAATGACATATCCTGACAATCGCGCACAACCGGAACCACAAGACCATTTGGTGACCCAACCGCAACACCGATATTATAATAATTTTTATAAACAATATCACTGCCGTCAATTTCAGCATTTACCGCAGGAATTTCCTGCAAAGCTTGTACTGCTGCTTTGGTGAAAAAACTCATGAAACCAAGGCGCGTATTATGTTTCTTTTCAAACGCATCTTTATATTCAGAGCGGAGTGCCATGACATTTGTCATATCAACCTCATTGAAGGTTGTCAGCATTGCAGCTGTATCCTGAGCTTGCTTCAGACGCTTTGCAACAGTCTGACGCAGACGCGTCATGCGGACACGCTCTTCTCTGATTTCATCTGGCCTTGTCGCAGTTGAAGCAGGAGCCTGTCCCGGATTGTTAATCTGATTAACTGCGTTCATCACATCTTCTTTCAAGATACGACCAGCCTTGCCTGTGCCAGAAACCTGCCCTAAATTCACACCCATATTCGCAGCAGTAACAGTTGCTGATGGCATTGCAACAACATCCGATTGCGCAGAAGGGGCAGGGGCTGGCGCTGGAGCCAGTGCTTCAGCTTTAGTCTCTTTTGCAGTTTCTGAATTATTATTTACGGGGTTAGATGTGGCCGCAGCTGCACCTTCACCAACCATACCCAAAAGCGCACCAACCTCAACATTATCACCCGGTTGCGCTATAATTTCAGAAACCACACCCGAAGCCGGAGCATTCACTTCCATTGTGACTTTATCTGTTTCAATTTCAACAAGCAATTCATCCTGCTGAACGCTTTCTCCTACTTGTTTTGTCCATCTTGCGATGGTTCCCTCTGCGACAGATTCTCCCATCTGGGGAACACGGATTTCTACAGCCATAATTATCCTCTTTGACTATTTTGTCGTAAATATTTCTTTCTAGTTCACGATGAGCGCATCATCAATAAGTTTTTGTTGCTCAGCCTTATGTTTTGATGCAAGACCCGTCGCAGTCGAAGCCGCCGCCGGACGACCAACATAACGTGCACGCTTGGATACGGCATTTTTAATATGATCCAGAACCCACTCAATGTAATATTCAATAAAGCCCCAACTTCCCATATTACGTGGCTCTTCCTGACACCAGATGATCTCCGCCTGTGGAAAGCGTTGAAGTTCCTGAATAATCGATTTCACTGGACATGGATAAAGCTGCTCAACACGTAAAAGATACACATCATTGATATTCTTTTCTTCACGTGCCTCATAGAGGTCATAGTAAACTTTACCCGTACAGAGCACAACACGCTTCATCTTATTATCAGGAACAAGCTTGAATGAGGTTTCCTCAAGGTCAGCATGATCCACCAGAACACGGTGAAAGCTGGTATCGCCCGTCATATCAGATAAATGCGATACGGCAAGTTTATGACGCAGCAAAGATTTTGGTGTCATCATAATAAGTGGCTTACGGAAGCCACGATGTATTTGTCGCCTTAAGATATGGAAATAATTTGCCGGAGTTGTACAATTTGCAACCTGCATATTATCTTCAGCACATTGCTGTAAAAAACGCTCAAGACGTGCAGAAGAATGTTCCGGCCCCTGACCCTCATAGCCATGCGGTAAAAGCATAACCAAACCGGACATGCGTAACCATTTGGTCTCGGCAGAAGAAATAAATTGATCAATAATAATCTGCGCACCATTTACAAAGTCGCCAAATTGCGCTTCCCATAAGGTGAGAGCATCAGGATCTTCCCATGAATGGCCATATTCAAAACCTAAAACAGCGAACTCAGAGAGTGCAGAATCAATGGCAGTAAATGAGGCCTGATCATCACTTATATTTTGTAGTGGAAAATATTTCTGCTCATTCTCCTGATCTAGCAACCTTGCATGACGCTGAGAGAATGTCCCGCGCCCTGAATCCTGACCAGATAAACGCACCGGCACGCCTTCGCGAACCAGCGTTCCAAAAGCAAGGGCCTCAGCTGTTGCCCAATCAAAACCAGTGCCTGTTTCAAACATTTTTTTCTTATTTTCAAGCACACGATTGAGCGTACGGTGAAGTTTGAAATTTTCCGGAACTTCTGTCAAAGCTTTACCAACTTGCCTTAAAACATCCTCTGGGACAGCAGTCTTACCACGGCGCCCATCTGATGCTTCATCTGGATCGGCTGCCTTGCCCATCTTATTCCAGTTGCCATCCAACCAATCCGCTTTATTGGGCTTATAGGATTTTGCATCATCAAAAGCTTTTTGGAGATTCGCATTAAATCCATCAATTTGTTTCTTAATGTCCGCATCTGACAAGATATTTTGTGACACCATAGAACGTGAATATTGCGTGAGCACACTATCCATATTACGGATTTTCTTATACATGAGCGGTTGTGTGAAAGAGGGTTCATCGCCCTCATTATGCCCAAAGCGACGATAGCAAAATAAGTCAATAACCACATCTTTCTTAAATTGCTGCCTGAACTCAGTTGCAACTTTAAATGCAAAACAAACAGCCTCAGGGTCGTCACCATTAACATGGAAAATCGGTGCCTGAACAGTTTTAGCAACATCAGACGGGTAGGGCGATGACCGCGCAAAATGTGGCGAAGTCGTAAAGCCTATCTGATTATTCACAATACAGTGAATAGTCCCACCTGTTTCATACCCATCTAGCCCGGAAAGCGCCAAACACTCTGCAACAACGCCTTGACCAGCAAAAGCGGCATCCCCATGCAATAGCACAGGCACAACTTTACTACGGTTTTGGTCATATTTTTCTTGCTTGGCACGGACTTTTCCAATCACAACCGGATTAACAGCCTCAAGATGTGATGGATTTGGTACTAGAGACAAATGCATATTTTTGCCATCAACATCACGGTCTAACGATGCACCAAGATGATATTTCACATCGCCTGAGCCGCCAACATCTTCAGGGTTGGCTGATCCACCTTGAAATTCACTCAAAAGTGCAACATAGGATTTGCCCAAAATAGAACATAACACATTAAGACGCCCACGATGCGGCATGCCAAAAACCATTTGCTCCACACCAAGACCAGAAGCAGTGTGAATCATCTGTTCCAAGCCGGGAATCAAGCTCTCCGCACCATCAAGCCCAAAACGCTTTGTGCCCATATATTTCGTGTGCAAAAACTTCTCAAAACCCTCAGCTTCGACAAGCTTTCCAAAAATTTCTTTTTTCTGTTCAGCCGTATAGCTTATTTCTTTGTCACGACCCTCTATACGTTTTTGAAGCCAGCCTTTTTCTTCTGGATCATAAATATGCATAAATTCAATAGCGAAAGTACGGCCATATGTTCGTCTAAGAATATCTACAATCTCCGAGAGCTTTGCTTCTTTAAGACCCAAAACACCGTCAAGATAAATTGTCGTATCCATATCTTGCGGTGTAAAACCATAATTCGCTGGATCAAGCTCAGGATGTGGTGGTTTTTCAACAAGGTTAAGCGGATCTAAATCAGCAATAAGATGCCCACGCACCCGAAAGGCGCGTATCAGCATGATGGCATGTATGGAATTCAAAACAGCTGTACGAACATCCTCACCAGTGGCGCTAGGCTTTGCCTTCGCTTTTTTCGACGAGGCCTCAGCAATTGCAGACCAATCATAATCAAGCGCAGCTAAATCTTCGTTATTATGTGATTTTTGCCAATCCCCGCGCGCCCATGACGCACCTTGCGCATTGTAAGAAATATCATTTGCAGGGTCTCCTAATGCAGCGAAAAACTCTGCCAGATCTGCATCAACCGAAGATGGATTTGCAACATATTGCGCATAAAGCCCTTCAATATAATGGGCATTTGCACCTTGTAAAAAAGAACTGTTTAAAAGGTCTATATTTGGCGGAGATTTCTTAGCGTTTTCAGACATATTGATAATTACCGTACTTTACTCATCATACATAGTGTCATGTAGCAAGCCCTACATGAAAACATAATCAAAGGGGAGCAGATAAAACCATTCCCCTTTTTGTAAAAATTTAAGCCGCTAGGAGTGTAGTTAAAGTTTCACCAAGGGCAGCAGGAGATGATGACACTTTAATACCAGCACTCTGCATGGCTTCCATCTTATCACCAGCACCGCCTTTACCACCTGAAATAATCGCACCAGCATGACCCATACGACGCCCCGGAGGTGCAGTAACACCCGCAATAAAGCCAACAACAGGCTTTTGAGATTTCTCCTGCTTCAAGAACTCAGCAGCATTTTCTTCAGCGTCGCCACCAATTTCACCAATCATAATGATGGATTCTGTCTCGTCATCTCTAAGGAACATTTCTAAAACATCAATAAACTCTGTGCCCTTAACTGGATCGCCACCAATACCAACACAGCTAGATTGTCCTAAGCCTGAAGCAGTTGTCTGTGCAACCGCTTCATATGTTAAAGTTCCTGAACGGGAGACAATACCTACATTGCCGCGACGATGAATATGACCCGGCATGATACCAATTTTACACTCATCTGGAGTTATAACACCCGGACAATTTGGGCCTATCAGACGACTTTGTGATCCGTCAAGCGCACGGCGTACCTTTACCATATCAGCAACCGGAATTCCCTCAGTGATACAAACAATAAGTTCAATCCCTGCATCAATCGCCTCAAGGATTGCATCAGCTGCAAATGGAGGGGGCACATAAATCGCAGAAGCATTTGCACCAGTTTTCTCACGTGCGTCAATGACCGTGTCAAAAACAGGAAGCTCAAGATGTGTCTGTCCACCCTTACCAGGTGCAACACCGCCAACCATATTCGTGCCATAAGCAATTGCTTGCTCTGAGTGAAAAGTACCTTGCTTTCCAGTAAAACCCTGACAAATAACTTTTGTATCTTTATTAACAAGTATAGACATTTCTTTTCCTTTTCTTATGCTGCTTTACGTGCTTGTTCAACAGCCGAAACAATCTTTTCAGCAGCATCGGCAAGATTATCCGCAGGGATAATATCCAAACCAGAGTCTTGCATAAGCTTCTTACCAAGATCAACATTTGTACCCTCTAAACGCACAACAAGCGGGACCTTTAAACCAAGCTCACGTGCAGCGCTGATAACACCTTCAGCAATAATATCGCAACGCATAATACCACCAAAAATATTGACTAAAATGCCCTCAACCGCAGGGTCATTCAATATAATCTTAAAAGCAGCTGTCACCTTTTCTTTCGTCGCACCACCACCGACATCAAGGAAATTCGCAGGCTCAGAACCATAAAGCTTAATGATATCCATCGTCGCCATGGCAAGACCAGCACCGTTGACCATGCACCCAATGCTACCGTCTAATTTAATATATGAAAGATCCCATTTTGAAGCCTCAATCTCCATTGGGTCTTCCTCAGAAAGATCACGTAGCTCTTGTATGTCCGGATGACGATATAAAGCATTCCCATCAAATCCCATCTTGGCATCTAGACAAATAAGATCGCCAGCCTCAGTGACAACAAGCGGATTGATTTCTAACATTTCAGCATCTGTCTCAATAAATGCACGGTACAAATTGCCGATCAATGCAACACATTGTTTGACAGCAGCGCCTTCCAGAGCGAGAGCCTTGGCAACTTTACGTCCGTGAAATGCACTCACGCCAGAAGCGGGATCAATCGTCATTGTTAAAATTCTCTCAGGGGTCTTAGCAGCGACTTCTTCAATATCCATTCCGCCTTCGGTAGAACACACTATCGCAACACGCGATGTGCTACGGTCGACAAGAAAAGAAAGATAGAGTTCACGCGCAATCGCTGTGCCATCCTCTATATAGACACGCTGAACACGTTTGCCTTCTGGTCCGGTTTGATGCGTTATAAGCTGCATCCCCATGATATTTTTAAACTCATTTAAGGCTTCGTCGACAGATTTTGTGACTTTTACACCGCCACCCTTACCACGTCCACCTGCGTGAATTTGTGCTTTTACTACATATACAGGACCCGGCAATTGCTCAGCTGCCTTCTTGGCTTCACCCTCATTATAGGCGACATATCCCGTAGGTACCGGCACATTAAATTTTTTTAACAGCTCTTTCGCCTGATGTTCATGTATATTCATGTTATATTTTTCCTCGTGACTAAGCACTTTATAAGTTAAAATATGTCTCAAGAAGCTATTCGGTTGGATAGCTTCAATAGACCACATTCTCATTCATCTATACTAGTTTCCCCCCATCTTCAAGCACAAAAAACTTTCTGTAGATAAAGTAAGAAATAACCATAAATATGAAGACGGCAAAACAAAATAGAGACGTCCCCAGAAAAACCGTGACATATCCGTAATCGACAATAAATCCTCCAATATAAGCAGAAAGTTTTCCGCCAAGGCCAGCACATAAAAACCACACCCCCATCATCACACCCAAACATCGCGCCGGCGAAAAAGAAGAGACTACAGATAAACCAACCGGAGAAATGCAGATTTCTGCAATTGTCATAATGCAATATGTCAAAATAAGCCAAAAAATAGGAGATTTTTCACCGGTCTGCAAAATGTTATCAGCCGCAATAGCAGGGAAAAGAAAAGTGATGCCAAGTATCAAAAAGCCAATCGCATATTTTATAAAAGAGCCTGGCTGGTTTTGACCCATACGCATCCATATTACACTTATTAAAGGCGCGAAAAGAAATATGAAAAATGGATTGATCGCCCGAAGCCATGAGGCAGGGACCTCAAATCCCATAATGATTAAATCTGTTTCATGTTTTGCAAATGTCGTGAGAGAGCCTGTGCTCTGTTCAAAACCAGTCCAGAAAATAATCGATAAAAATGAAAAGCCTAATATAATAGCAATAGATCTCAATTCTTCCGAAGATAGACGATAAGATATATTCTCAGAGGATATTTTTGATTTGTATTTTGGGTGAACTCCAATGTCGCCTAATGTTTTCGGTGCAAAAAAATATTGTATTACAAGCCCCAAAAGCATTCCTATGCCTGTCACAATAAATGCAAGCTGGAAATTAATAGCTTCGCCAATATAGCCAATCCCGGTGAATGCTAAAAAAGCCCCTAAATTAATTCCCATATAAAAAATTGTGAAAGCTGCATCGCGTCTTGTATCATCTGGCGCGTAAAGATCGCCCACAAGAGAAGAAATATTTGGTTTAAAAAAACCATTTCCTAAAACAGAAAGTGCAATACCGCCCCATAAAAAAGAAACTTCATGGCCGGAAATCCAGGCAAATGGAGTGGCCAATAAAAACTTTCCAACCATCATCATAAAGCCGCCCACCATTATAGAACGACGCTGCCCCCAATATCTGTCAGCAATATACCCCCCAAGCAAAGGCGTAACATAGACAAACATGAGATACCATCCCACAATAGAAAAGGCATTTTTGGATATCCAGTCTGTCTCCATAGTGATCCAGCCCATTGCTGCAACTGTAGAAGAATCAAGCAAATAGAGTAAAAAAATCGCACTCATGCCATAATAGCTAAGGCGCTCCCACATTTCAGTAAATGATAAAACAAACAGACCCGCAGGATGACTAAAAATAGTCTTTTCTACAGACATCAGAAGAGAATATAAAGAATTGTTGCGCCCCAAAGTGCCAAAGAAGATAAAATAACCTTATCGGAAGTCACAATCTGTGTTGGGTCGCCAGATGTTTTCTCAACAAAAGTAATTTGCATATATCTAAAAACACCTACTACCACGAAGGGAATCGTAAGATAAAGATCAGGGCTGATCATCAATTTGGTTTGGTCATCATTCGTATATAAAGCATAACAAATCAAAACAGATGTCAGACAGACAGTACAGCAAATATCAAGAAAAGTACGATTATATCCCTTTAGAGAAGGACGATGGCTGACATCCAGATTCTTAATGATATCATCTCGTCTTTTGGCAAAAGCCATAAATAGTGCAATAAAACCAGTACATAATAATAACCAGACCGAAGCATTCACGCCTATAAGCATGGCTCCGGCTTCAACGCGTAAAACAAATCCTGATGCAACCGAAATAACATCTAGAATAGAAATATCTTTTGTATAAAAACAATAAGTAATATTGATCAAACCATATAAACATAATACAGCTGTAAACTCAGTCGGCAACGGAGCCGCAAGCAGCATAGAACAAGACACAAGCACGACCATAAGCACTAAAGCAGCTTTAACCGGAACCTTCCCTGAGGCAATTGGACGGAACTGTTTTTTGGGATGTAACTTGTCTGATTCACGATCAAGATAGTCATTTAATATATAAATTGAACTGC
>JBCCNR010000013.1:0-13806 GCA_039025725.1 Pseudomonadota bacterium
CTGAGCTCAAATGGCGTGACGCTTTTGAACCTGTTATGGTTCCGGGAGCACTTTCTCCGATACAATTTGAAAATAACGCTGAATATTATGGCGATTCTTTCTCTTTAGATCAGCTTAAGCTCCCGACGATTTTATCACAGGCGGAGGGCGTTTTTAATATAAACTTTAATCTCTTGCCTGATCTGCGCGATTCATTTGCACTGAAAGGCTTGACTGAGATTGATCCTGATATGCTCGATCAGCAGAGCGAGAGTGATACCAATCCGCTGCATCTTGAATCCGTTATCCTCAGGGAGAATGCAAAAAGAGCGCGTGCTGCGATTTTAAAGAATGAAGAAAATATTCTAGAAGATGCGCGACAAAAAAGAGAAGAAGCAGAATATAATAAATGGCTATATAATTTGATTATTGATCGCAAAGCGCGTGCGGCGCAAAAAAAGAAGCTGCGTACACATTTGAAGAATGCTTTTTTTCGTTTGCTGACAGCAGGTCGCGATGATCAGGATATAAATATGCCTATTATGGTTCCGCTTCCGCCTTCGGCTTTAAATTTTACAAAGATTTTTGCACCTTCAGTGCGCAAGGTCAGCGCGATTGATCCAATAGAGGCAGTGAAATGGTCAAAAATCAGTTTTGTTCCAACGCGTCCTCCGATAGAGGCTGTTGAAAGAGAGCTCAGAGACTTTACTGAGCATATTTACGCAGGATTATACCGTGCATGGGTTGATCAAAATGTGTTGCATCTTTGTCCACAACGTGAGCGCAGCCCACCTTTATAATGTAAAAAAAGAGGCCCCTGCGTATGTAGGGGCCTCTTCAAAATAGCGACGGGAGTCGCTGTTTTGCACGGGCGAAGCCCAGTGTATGTAAATTAAAAAAAGAGGCCAGAATTCTGGCCTCTTAAAGTTCAGGGGAGGAAAAAAAGACAACACTTTGGTAAAACTTGCCAGCAACATTGCGATAACGTAACACCAGCGATAGACCTTGAAACAAAAACATAAATGCTTTAAGAGGCTTTTGAAAATCCACCATATTGCATAATTTATTTTCAAAGGTCAAAAGTATAAAGTGTATAAGCAAAAAGACAAATTCAGTATGTCTAAATGTATAATAGGTGATTCTTGCCGATGAATAGGATTGTAAATGCATAAACTTTATCGCCAGATTATACATTGTGTTTTTATTATCACAGCACTTTATGTCACTTCAATGCAAGCAGTTGTTGCAAAAGGAATTGATTCGGACCCGGTTGAGGCTGTCAATTTTTATTCAGATAAGAAAATCTCTTTTAAGGCGCCTCAAAATAATGTCACGCGTAATATGATGGATATGGTGCTGGCACTGTCTCGTGAGACACATTTACAATTTACAATGTCTCCGGCTGAGACTTTGTCAGATTATATTCTTGAGCTGGAATATGGTACTGGATGTGGTTATTTTAAGCCGCCTCGTAAATGCCGGGTTATGTTTCTTTGGACGCTATTTCGTGCTGATGGTGCGCCTGTAGGGGGGTGGCGTGCAGATTATCCTGTGCAAAATATTTCAGAAATATCGGCAATAAAGCGATTTTCAGATGTTGCTCCGAATAGAAAAATTATGAAACAAGCTGTTGATGATTTTCTCTATGAAATATTGCGCTATACGGGACAGCTTGAAGGCCGCGCACCATTAAAGCCAAATAAGAAAAAGCGCAATCCGGCTAAAGTAGAGCGTCCAAAAGCAAAAAAATATATCTATGTTGCAAAGGAAACAAACGCACCACAAAATGCAAAATGTTCAGTAAAGCCGATCCGAAATATACTAAAAGATACAGGTTTTGGTGTTGCTTCTAAAATACAAAAAGCCAATTATATTCTCAGATCTAAAACCAGTATTCAAGATCTCGGTAATGGTTATGTGAAAATAAAAATTCTGCGTATTATATCTCTACGCGGTAAAAAAGAGCCAGCAATCTTACCGCAAGAAACTGTCATGTCTAAAGCGGATTATATTCAGAATGGCTTGGAGTGTGAGAAAGCTTTTGCATCTATATTGCCGGCCCTCAAAGAGTTTCTTACAGAAAATTAGTCTACGTGGGTAATAAGATTAAGGTATCCACCGAATAATCCGAGCTATGGATAAGGAAATGAAGAGTAAGTATTGCCACGCACGTCAATTGCGAGCGAAGCGAAGCAATCTTTTTGCATATAAATATAATAGATTGCCACGGGTTCTACGCACCCTCGCAATTGACGAGGGGCTGATATATTATTTTCCTTATCCATAGTTAGGGTTTCTAAGAAAGAAACAGCCTTTTCGTTGCCACGAAAATAATCAATAAGGATGCAGCTATCGAGGAGGTAAGGAGACATACATTAACGGTCAAGCTCTGATCGTATGCTTGCCATACGGTCTTCACAGGCGTCATCATGTGTCCATATACCACGCATGGCGCTTAAAGATGTTTTCCAGCCTGCTTGATTGGCATTTGATGACTGCAAGAACATGTCAATTGCATTGCGGATTAGCTCGCTTTGCTTTGTACCAGATGTAAGGGCAAGCGTCTTCAAAGCCTGCTCTTGTGCTTTGGAAAGGTAAATTTGCGTGCGTGTCATAGAATCTTTATTCTGCATATACATTACCATGTATGTTATTTGTTAAAAAAGCAACTATGTTTTAGCACACGCCCTAGCCAATTCATACAGCCCAATTGCTTCAATATCCTCAGATATCGGATATCTCTCTTCGCCAGAATAGACAACAAAACTTTATTTATATACAGAACGATGGCTCATCCTTGTAAATTGAAAGTTAAACTTTAAATATGCAAGGATGATTCTGTTTTTTACAAGAAAAAACACTAAATGATTGTATTTTGGACAGCTTCTACAGAAAACTGACAGGATCAATATCTATATGGAATTTGATTTGAGAAGGAATTTTGACCTGTTTCAGCCAATATCTGATATAATCCTGAATATTAATATTGCGCTTTGCTTTGATCAAAAAGCGGTAACGATAACGCGAGCGCAACATAAACATCGCTGCCGGTGCAGGTCCGTAAATCGTAATATCTTTTGCTGCTGGCTGTTTTGTGCTTAAAAATGTCGCAAAATCATATAGCATCTTATGATCTTTTGCGCTCAAAATAAAAGCTGCAAGCTTCCCAAAGGGGGGGTGACCAATATCAAGCCGTGTTTGGGCTTCATTATCCAGAAAAGCATCTCGGTCTCGTGCAGCAAGCGCTTCCATAACAGGATGGTGCGGATTATAGCTTTGTACATAAACTGTGCCTTGTTTGCCGACTGCGCGTCCGGCCCGTCCTGAGACTTGCTCTAAAATCTGAAAAGTTTTCTCTCCTGCCCGAAGGTCTCCCCCTCCAAGGCCTAGATCAGCATCAATAACACCAACCGTCGTCAGATTTGGGAAGTCATGGCCTTTTGCGATCATCTGTGTCCCAATAAGAATATCAACTTTTCCAAGTCTTATTTCTGCAAGCAGATCGGCAAATAAGTCAGGATTTTCCTGATGATCACTGGAAAGAATTTCACAACGCATATGCGGAAAGTAAGAGCGCGCTTCCTCATATAATCTTTCAACGCCCGGGCCACAGGGAACGAACTCATCTGTTGCGCCACATGATTTGCATTGCTGCGCGACGATAGATTTTTGACCACATTGATGACATTTCATCTCGGAGCGGCTGTGATGATACACCATCCAAGCCGAGCAATTTGGGCACTCCACCCGATATCCACATGCACGACACAGCATCAAAGGTGCATATCCGCGTCTATTTATAAAAAGTAAACTCTGTTCACCTTTTTCATAAGTAGCTTCAATGGCTTGTTTCAAGGGCTGAGAAATCCAATGCTGCGATGGCGGAGCATGTTGCTGCAAATTGATCATCTTAATGTCAGGCAGATTTGCGCCCCCAAAGCGCTCACGTAGAACAACTTTTTCATAGCGTCCGACCTCCGCATTGACATAGCTTTCAAGCGAGGGCGTAGCAGATGCCAAAATGATATGTATTTTTTCCAATGATGCACGCAGGACAGCCATATCTCGTGCATGGTAACGCATGCCTTCTTCCTGCTTATAAGAGCCATCATGTTCTTCATCGACAATGATCAGTCCTAAATTTGTAAATGGCAGAAATAAACTTGAACGCGCGCCCACAACACATTTTAAAGAGCCATCAACAACACCCTGCCATATCAGTCTTTTGTCTCTTTCTTTGCTCTGCGAGTGCCATAGGGCAGGCGTACATCCGAAGCGCTTTGCAAATCGCGCAGCAACTTGATCTGTCAGACCGATTTCAGGCATAAGGATCAAAACTTGCTTTCCTTGTTTGAAAGTTTCTGCAGCCGCTTCAAGAAAAGTCTCTGTCTTGCCAGAGCCCGTAACACCATCCAGCAAAAAGGATTTATATCCGCCCTTTTGCAGAGAAGTGTTTAAGCTCTTTACGGCTTTGCTTTGATCTTGTCCAAAATCAGGTGTGAAAAAATTTATATCAGGAGTTTTATAGGGATGCGTTTCTGTTTTAATAATGGTCTCGATAATATCCTGATCGATAAGACCTTTAAGCGCAGAAAGAGAAATTTGACTTTTCAGAACCTCATGCGCAATAAGAGGGGTCTGACGCAAGATATCAATTATTTTGGCGCGCTGCGGTGTCAACCGGCTCATGATATGTGTGTTTTTAAGGCGATAATATTTGACATCCGTACCGCTATTATCAGGCTGAAAACCACGTAAGGCCGCTTTCATAATCTCACCTGGTGTCGAGATATTATAATCCGCCGCTTTTTGAATAAAGCTGAGAAACTCGGCTTTTAAAGCAGGAAGATCATATAATTTTACAATTTTCCGCAGTTTTTGTCTTGAGACCGTACTTTTCTGTGCAGTATTTAAAATAATACCTTTTTCACGTCTTGGACCGATTGGAATAAGTGCGATGCGTCCGGTAACATCTTCATTATTATTTTCGATGATGTAATCATATGGCTCAGATGTTGGGACGGGGACAACCACCTGCGCAATTGTCTCGGTTAGAGTATCTTCGGTTAAAAGATCAGCCAAAAGATTTGCACCCTTAATGAAATATTATTATAAACGCATATTATCTAAAAACTATTGAGAATCAAAGGGGACAAGATGGATTTTTTTATCGATAGCGCAGATGTTGACGAAATTAAGATTGCCGCTGAAACGGGGCTGATTGATGGTGTCACAACAAACCCGTCACTGATTGCAAAATCCGGTGCTGATTTTAAGACACGTATCAAAGAGATCTGCACTGTGGTGAGCGGTGATGTTTCTGCCGAAGTTGCAGCAACAGATTATGACACTATAATGTGCGAAGCACATATCCTCGCGGGGCTTGCAAAAAATGTTGTGGTGAAGCTGCCTCTCACGCAAGATGGCTTAAAGGCCTGTTATAGCCTCTCACAGGAGAAGATAAAAACCAATGTGACATTATGTTTTAGTGCAAATCAAGCTCTGCTCGCGGCCAAAGCTGGCGCAACATATATCTCGCCTTTTATCGGGCGGTTAGATGATATCGGGCATGATGGGATGGATCTTATTCATGATATTATCGAAATCTATAATCATTATGATTTTAAAACCAAAATTCTCGCAGCCTCTGTGCGTCATGCACAACATGTCTATCAGGCTGCGCGTGCTGGCGCAGATGTTGTCACACTTCCGGTAAAAGTTTTTCACCAACTTTACCAACATAGTCTGACAGATAAAGGGCTTGAGGCTTTCACGCGGGACTGGGCCAAAACAGGTCAGTCAATTTAATTATCTCAGATATGTCTTATTCTGAGATATTAGATGTCAGCCCCGACTGTGCTAAGCGTATGCGTGACTGTGGGATGATATCACATCCTCTGGCACTGTCGCTTGATCGCCTGCGTGAAACCCATGTGACATATTTTGGCTTTGAAGGCGATGAGAAAATTGGCTCACTTATTGTGCTTGATGTGATTGCGCCCGTTATTTGTCAGCTTTTCAATGAGCTTCATGCAGTTAAGTTTCCCTTATTTCAAATTATGCCAATTTGTGTTTATGCCGGGAGCGATACTCTTTCGATGCAGAAAAATAATTCATCTGCTTATAATCCGCGTTATATCGGCCAGAGTGACGAAATATCAATTCACAGTTTTGGGATGTCACTTGATATAAATCCTGTGCAAAATCCATATATTGGCCTTGGGAGTATGGAAGATGAAAATCTAAAAATTGCGCCTGTCGCTGGAAAAGATTTTATCAACCGTCATGTAAAACACCCTGCCATGGTTGAAGATGTGGTTCCGTTATTTAAAAAATATGGTTTCATAGAATGGGGCGGAGACTGGACAGAAAGACGCGTAGATTATCATCATTTTCAGGTGCCTTATAATGTTGCATATCTCTGTAGTCGTGTTTTTAGCCCCGACCATGCAACGCAGCTTTTTGCGTTTTTTTTAGAAAATCCACAAAAATTCTGTGGTGGTTCAGATCAGGATTTACGATTAGTCATAGACATTGCAGAAAAAAAAGGACATGATGCTGCACTGCAAACATTAATTTAACCTTGAGTAGCATTTTATCGATTACAAAGCATGAAAAATTATTTTCCCACTTTAAGACAGAATATACGCCTGACGCATATTTTATTTATTGTCATAGTGCTTTTGGGGCTTTTTAATCCAAAAGCAATGTCACATATTGTAAAAGCCATAAGGGTTTTGTTCGCGACATATTTCGACTGGTTTATTCTTCTTGCCTGTATGGGGTTTGTGGTATTTTGTGTCTTTCTTGCTTTTAGCCGATATGGTACGATCAAGCTTGGTGGGCCTGAGGATGCGCCACAATTTCGCACGCGCTCATGGATTTCGATGCTTTTTGCGGCAGGAATGGGAACGGGGTTAGTCTTTTATGGCGCCGCTGAGCCTGTTATTCATATGGTTGCGCCGCCGCCAGCCTTATCTGTTGCTGGACAAGATATTTCAGATGCTCTGCGTGCGCGTGATGCACTTGTATATACTTATCTTCATTGGGGTTTTCATGCCTGGGCGATCTATGGTGTATGTGCGCTAACAATAGCATATTTTTCTTTTCGTCATAAAAAGCCGATGCTGGCCAGTGCGCCTATTTCTGCTTATTGGACATCCCCCAATTTAAAGCCTCTTTGGTATCTTGTAGATATGTGCGCGGTATTGGCTGTTGTGTTTGGTCTGGTCTCAACCCTATGTCAGGGCGTGACTCAAATGGAGCGCGGTGTATCTGATATTGGAATCAGCACCGGAAGCGGAGTTTATAATTATATTTTAATACTGGGCGCGATCACTGCTGTATTTATTGCTTCGGCCATTTCAGGGCTTGGTAAGGGTGTTAAAACGCTCAGTAATATCAATATGTTTATTACCGTTCTTTTGATGGTTTTTGTGCTTGTTGTGGGGCCTACTCATTTTATTATGGAAAGCCTTGTGACGACGGTGGGAGATTATGTTTCTCGTATTTTTAGTCTTGGTCTGGATTTACGCAATTTCAATGATGGTGGTGCATGGACACAAGACTGGACGATTACTTATCTTCTCTGGTGGATTGCGTGGGGGCCTTTTGTTGGCGTTTTTGTTGCGCGTATCAGCCGGGGGCGTACTATTCGTCAATTTATCCTAGGCGTGCTTTTTGTTCCAACAGTCTTTTCTTTTGTCTGGTTTTCTGCTCTAGGGGGGACAGCCATCCATATGGATATGTTTATGGGAACAGATTTTGGAGCCATTGCACTTAATGATCTTTCCAAAGTGACATTTGCATTATTACAAGAGTTACCCTTTCCTGCTCTGATAACTGTTACAGCGATATTCTTGCTGTTTATTTTTCTTGTGACCAGTGCGGATAGTGGGTCTTATGTGCTCGGTATGTTCGCAAGCAATGGCGATCAAAATCCCCAAAATTTCCAAAAGCTTTTCTGGGGAATGATCATTGCCATTGTGACATTTATTTTCCTTGTGCTGGACCATGATATTCAATTTATGCGCGGCCTTGCGGTTATTGGTGCGCTACCTTATCTTTTCATAATGATTATGCAATGCTTTACACTTTGGAAATTTCTTAAAAAAGATATGCAAGCCATTGAGCGTAAGAAGATCAATGCGGTTGTTGAAGATGTTTTGGATTATGCGCGTGATACATAATTATTGATTGACTTTTTTTGTGCTTCAGATAAAAAGGGCAATCATTAAAATATAAATTTAAGTTCATTTTATGGCTAAGAAGAAATTAAAGAATAAAATTCGTTTGAATTCATCTGCTGGCACAGGGTATTTTTACGTGACGCGCAAAAACCCGAAGAAGCCTGGAAAATTACGCTTGCGCAAATATGACCCTCGTATTCGCAAACATGTTGAGTTTGTTGAAGGTAAAATTTAGGTTCTGCTCACGTTAGGTATACTCGGATATGGTCCGTAGAAGCTATACAACAGGGTTAACGAAGATGATTTTTTAGAGATTTTTAGCCGAAAACCGACTAAAAAATCTGCGCATAGTGGTGCTACGGACGTATTTTTTAGTGAAGTTTGCAGGCAAAAATCACCAAAAAGGGCTTTTATTAATCCTATTGGACAGCTTCTAAGTACTAAAAGTCTATAGTGTGTTCTACGCTGACCTTGACTGTATTTTGCGTAAGCTTCATATTAAAGCCATAACCGTTTAAAGTCATAAAAAAATCAGGTGCATATGAAAAATATTTGTGAGACATACAACACTATAAAAGATAAAATAGTGTTCTATCTTTTTTCTCCTGCATTGTTATATGCCCGTTTTGCTTTGGCATGGCCTTTTTATAAATCTGGCCTGACAAAATTGACCTATTTTCAAAATGATCAGCTTGATACATTATATTTTCTTTTTGAGGACTATAATGTTCCGTTTTTACCAGTAAAAGTTGCTGCATGGATGGGAACATTTGCCGAGTTGCTCTTTCCTATTTTGCTGATAATGGGTATTTTTACGCGTTTTTCTGCCTTAGGGGTTATCGGGCTATCTTTTGTGATTTACCTTGCTGATCAGAATCCTGATACATTGCAATGGACGGCTCTTGCTGCGCTGATCTTTATGAATGGGGCAGGTGCTCTGAGTATAGATCGTTTGCTGCAAAAATATATCTGCCATAAGTGAATTTGACATATATGCGGAAGCCTCTTTTATATGTCACTTTGGCCGGAGGGCTATTATTTCCTGTATTTTATATTCTGCAAGTTCCAGTGGGTTTTTTCGGGATTGAGCATCATTTTGGTGCTTTGATTGCGATTGCATCGGTATGTATTGCGCTTTATTTTCGAACCATGTTGCCCTTTCTATGTGGTGCCTTTTTTGGCGTCACGGATGTCTTAGGCTGGCACTGGCTTTTTGCAATATTATTTATACTCCCCGGGACTTTATCTTTTTTGAGCAGCCTGCGATTTTTTCGTAAGCTAGGGCGATATGGTATAAATCATATTCTTGAAAAGAGGCGGCAGCGATATTCTAATAATGGTTTCTCTGAGTCTTGGTCTGCGAAAGACGCGAAGGGAGAGATCATTGAGGCTGAATATGAAGTTGTTGATGATAAAAAAGATCGCAATTATTGATTTTAACTGCTTGCGAAATCATGATTCGGCCTTATATTTAATAGAGATGTTGTAAATATGTGCCTTGAACTGTTCATTTTCTTATAAATAATTAAGATCATTTTTGTTGAAAGATTTAAAGGCATATAATCTTCTGATTGCAAGTCATTATGTTGATATAATCAGCTGTGCATTTTAAAGGGGTTTTATGTCAGGTCAGATTTATAAATCAATTTTTACGCTTTGTGGTGTCGCTGTGCTTATAGCGTCATGTGCGCCTAGGAAATATGATTATGATGCGGTTGCGCGTCCAAATGTTGAGCTTTATAAAGGGCCATCCGATGTTGCGCCATCACTTACAACGGGTGGACCGCAAACAGTTCTGACAGCTTCGGCCAACCCTGTAACCCCAAATCAGCAGATTGCAACCAACACTATTGATCCCGTTGCTGCACCGCAGGCTCAACAAACTCAACCGACTTATGGTCTGTTGCTCACGCCTTCTACGCAAAAGCCTGGTATGGTCAATCGCACGAATGGTGCGGAGACCTACGCTATTCAGGCTGGTGACACAATTTACGCAGTTGGTCGTAAATATAACATTCATCCAAAAGATTTGATGCAGCATAATAATCTCTCCAATCCTGATAGCTTAAAGATTGGTCAGGTGTTACATATTCCACAAACGCATCGTAAATATCCGGGGCTATCTGATCAGTCTACATCAAATAATCTTATACAAACTCCGCAAAATCCGGTGCAGACCGCACTTTATAAGCAGCCAAATAATAATGTAGTTGCAAATGGTGCATCGGCAAATAGTACTCTTTTGCAATCTATTAAACAAAATAGGGGCGGTGCTAGCGCGAATAAGGTGACATATTTCAAAGTACCACCACAAGGGCGTATTATTCAAAATTACGATCCCAAAAACTCTCCTGCTGTGCGTGTTGCAGTGCCTAATAATACCACCATCAGGGCGTCAGCTCCGGGACGTGTGATTTATGTTGGAAATGTGGAGGGCTATGGCAATCTTGTATTAATACGCCATGATAGTGGCTATGTTTCTAATTATGCGAAGTTAGATGCGATTACTGTAAAGCAAGGCCAGACTATCGCTATTGGTGATAAGATAGCCACTGTTGGAACAAAGAATGGAAGCTCAGCTGAGATGATGTTTGAACTGCGTAAGGGAACAAAAACCGTCAATCCTACGCAATTTATCGGGTGATTACATTATAAACCCAGATTTTTGATAAGGAAAATCAAACTTTTAAGAAACAATTGCAAGGGGGCATAGCATCCGTGGCGATCTGATGTGTTTATATGCAAAGAGACTGCTTCGCTTTGCTCGCAATTGACGTGCGTGGCACAGCTTGCTCTTCCTTTCCCGTCAATTGCGAGGATGCATAGCATCCGTGGCAATCTGTTTTATTTAGTGCAATGAGATTGCTTAGCTTCGCCCGTAACGACTTGCATGGTGATACTCACTGTTCATTTCGTTATATATAGCTCGGGTTATAAATAGCTTTTTATAATGTAATTTGCTTCTGGAAATCTCTTCATATCATATCCAATAAAGTCAACCATAGCGATATGAATGTTACATCCTTTGGCTGCTTCATAATCGGCTATTGTATCGCCCACCATAAGCGCATTTTCTAAAGTTACTTTTGCCATCTTTGTTGCGTCTTGCAGATGGGCAGGATCAGGCTTGCGTTTTGAAACATCATCCGGGCAAGCAATCGCTTTGAAATATTTATCCCATCCCAAATGTGCAATAATAATTTCCGTAAAGCGTCTTGGTTTATTGGTCGCCAGTATCAGACTTATTCCGCGTTTATTCAACATATCCAATAAGGCTTCTGCCCCCTCAAACGGAGATGTCGAGGTCAAAACGCGTTTCGCATAAGCCTCCATAAAGTCAGCACGTAACTTTTCTTTTCCCTCTAAGCTAAGCTCTGGCAGCTTATGATAGTTAAATGCACAATCAATCATCGCCATTGATCCGATGCCTGCATAAGGGCGTGCAACCTCAAAAGGCACTATAGGGATATTACGTGTTACCAACACATCATTCAGTGCATCTGTCAGATCTTTTGCACTGTTGATCAGCGTTCCATCAAGGTCAAAAAGAATGGTTTTATATTCTGTCCAGAAACTGTCCATTTTTCAATATTCTCTTGCTTATCGTTGCTATCGCTCATAGATTATACTAGAAGCTGTCCAACAGGGTTAATCAAAGCCCTTTTTGGTGATTTTTGCCTACAAACGTCACTAAAAAATATGTCCGTAGTACCACTATGCACAGATTTTTTAGTTTGTTTTCAGCTAAAAATCTCTCAAAAATCATCTTTGTTAACCTCGTTGGACAGCTTCTAAGCGTTTTTAATTCATTTTCAAAACTGTATCTATCATAATTATTGTATAAGCAGTTTAAAGTGATTTTTTCTCTCACGCAGGTTGGCTTACGCCAACTGCTCCGAGGGGGCGCGCAACGATGCGCGGCGCCCAGTCGGGCGCTCTACCAAAAGCCCTTAATAATTTTATTTAGAGCTTTTGGTATTAAGCTTTACAATAAAGCATTTTAAAATAATAGGGGTTTTCTATAAAAATGACACAGTTACCGTTGTCAGCAGTCATTCTTGCCGCAGGAAAGGGGACAAGAATGCGCTCTCCTTTACCAAAAATTTTGCATGATATTGGAAATACGCCACTTTTAGGACATGTTTTAGGGCTATGTCAGAAAGCTGGGATAAATAATAAAATGATTGTGACGGGTCATCAGGCAGAGGCAGTACAAAAGGCTGCGCTTGAGCTTGATGATGGGTGTGATTTCTGTATTCAGGAGCCTCAGCTTGGGACGGCACATGCTGTGTCGCAGGCCAAAGAGTTTTTACAAAAACAAGAGGGCGATGTTGTTATTCTCTATGCCGACACGCCGCTTATTCATCCTGAGACTTTGAAAGCTATGCAGAAAATCCGTCAGGCTGGATATGATATGGCATTTCTGGGGTTTGAATCGGCTTCTCCGGGAGGGTATGGTCGCCTTGTGATGGATGATCAGGGTGAGCTGCATGAGATTGTTGAAGCCAAAGATGCAACTCCTGAACAGCTTGAGATTCCTTACTGTAATTCAGGCGTGATGATGGTGAAGGCTGGGATTTTGTTGGGATTGCTTGAGCAGGTTGATAATAAAAATGCAAAAGAAGAATATTACCTGACTGATGTGGTGAAAATTGGGCGTAAAATGGGTCTTAAAGTCGGTGTCGGTTTATGCCATGAGGATGAGACCATCGGTGTTAATGCGCAGGCTGAACTTGCACATGCTGAGCTTATTTTTCAAACGCATAAGCGCCTTGAGGTGATGCAGATGGGCGTTACACTTCAAATGCCGCAAACTGTGTATTTTTCCTATGATACAGAGATTGGGGCAGGGACGCGGATCGAGCCGCATGTTTATTTTGGACCCAAAGTCCAGATTGAAGAAGAATGTTACATCAAAGCTTTTTCGCATATTGAAGGAGCACATATTCATAAAAATGCTGTGATTGGACCTTTTGCACGTTTAAGGACGGGAACAATGGTGCAGCAAGATGTCAAAATAGGAAATTTTGTTGAAACGAAAAATGCTCTGATTGATCAAGGGGTTAAGATCAATCATCTGAGTTATATTGGCGATGCTTCGATTGGCAAGGAAACCAATATCGGGGCAGGGACGATAACTTGTAATTATGATGGCTATGAGAAGCATAAAACATTTATTGGCAGTCATGCTTTTATAGGGTCAAATTCATCTCTTGTGGCGCCTGTGCATATTGGTGATAATGCCTATATTGGGTCTGGGAGTGTGATCACAAAGAATGTCACTGGCGGAGCGCTTGCCTTAACGCGTGGGCCGTATAAGGAAGTTCCCGGATGGTCTGAGCGTTTGAAAAAGAAAAAAATATCCTGATAAAAGGTTTTGCAAAATGTGTGGAATAGTTGGAGCTCTTGTTAAAAATGATGCTGTTGATCTGATTATGGAGTCGCTCAGGCGGTTAGAATATCGAGGGTATGATTCTTCCGGTGTGGCTGTTTTGGATATGGAAGGACAGATTCAGCGTCGCCGCGCTGAGGGTAAGTTAAAAAATTTAAGAGATGTTTTGTGCGACACCCCGCTAGAGGGCAAATCAGCGATTGGACATATTCGCTGGGCAACGCATGGAGCGCCAAATGAGCGCAA
>JBCCNR010000014.1:0-12976 GCA_039025725.1 Pseudomonadota bacterium
GATATCTGCCCGGCATGAGCTCCTGAAAAAGGGTGAAAAGTCGCATCATAATGATAATGTGACTGTTATAGAAAAAAATGCGAATGAGATTAATGATAAGATCTCGTCTATTTTTATGAAAATGCGTTCAAAAATCGTTATTATGCGGGTGCAACGTGAGAGACTCGCGGTTGAATTGAACAATTTAAATATGTTTTTCGTGCATGGGCTAAAAGAGCCTGCCATGAAAGACCCTTATTTTGCAAACCGTAAAGAATTGCATGATTTATCATTCAAACCGAGGGCAGAGCTAGGGCCACGTGCGGCTTTTGGCCTTCTCAGAATGCGGTCGAATATTTTATTACGCTTATTATCAGATGGATATAATAGTGATCAGATCAAAGACATGCTGGTGGATGTGTTTCATAAGATCAATAAGCCCGGTGAGCATGATCAGAAGCGCACAAAACGCTTAAGAGAGCTTGCGCAAGCAGTTAAATGGGCGAAGGCAAATAAAAAGCAGATCAACTCTCTCAAGGATGTGATTGCTAGAATTCATCATATAAAAGACAGTAAAGTTAATAAATCATAATTTGTGCGGATAGGCTTGCAGCCAGCTTTTCAGGCGCTGTTGGGGGGTCTTGTGGCGCGTTATATCTGTCACAACAGAGACACTATCTGCGCCAATATCTAAAATATCCGTAGCATGCTCAAGAGTAATACCACCAATCGCAATAAGCGGAATATCGCCGATTTTTTTCTTCCAGTCTGCTATTTTCTCCAATCCTTGCGGAGCCCATGTCATGGCTTTGAGCTGTGTAAAATAGATAGGCCCTAGCGCAACATAATCTGGGCTATATTCTAATGCTCGATTGAGCTCTGTTGTGTCATGAGTGCTGAGACCAAATTTGACATTGGCGCGCCTGATGGCATTTATGTCGGCTTTATCAAGGTCTTCTTGCCCAAGATGGATATAGTCTGCTTTAAGCGCGATAGCTTCCTGCCAGTAATCATTGATAATGAGGGTTGCATTATGCGCTTTTGCATAGGTGAGGGTATCTTGCAGCTGTAGTACAATCTCTTCATAAGGAAGCTCTTTGAGGCGTATTTGTAAGAAGCGCACGCCAGTATCAATATATAGCTTCGCATGTGTGGCATCAGGGACAATAGGATAAAATTGTGGGATATTCATGATTAAAACGCGTATTGATTAAAATGAGAAGTTATTATATTGAAGCACATATCTAGAATAATTAAGGTTAATTAATGCAAGACATCACAAAATTATTCGCTCAGTCTGCGGAACTTATAATGCAAATAGAAACCTATTACCAGCTTGCCGGGCTGGTCGCAATTTTTGTCGTATCTTACTTGCTCTCACGTCTGGTACGCTCAGCGATTACGGCAATTTATGAAACTGGCCATGAGGTCACATATTCCTATGAATGGTTTTTGCATCGCTCCGGGCGACTTGTTTTTCCTGTTATTGCTGTTCTTATATTAGAAGCCATTGATTTATTCTCGGGGCAAATCAGCAGCACTTTATATTTATTTGACGCGGTAGAACGTGTGACTCTCATCTGGACATTATGGGTTATGCTGGATGCTTTTATCAATAATAATATAGTGCGTATTGTTGGGGCATGGGTGCTTGTTCCTGCGGCTTTATTGAGGCTCTTTGGTTTGCTTGAGCCAGTCATCACACGTTTGAACAGCTATGGTTTCGTCATCGGAGATGTGAATATAACGCCTTATCTTATTATCAAAGCGATCAGTTTGGTTGTGATTCTGGTTTGGTTAGGGCGCATGATCAGCCGTTCTTTGAAGGGATGTATTCGTAAAAATGAAGATATCAGTATTACAACACAGGAATTGATCATTAAGATTTTTGATATTTTCTTACTGATCAGTTTTGTGATGATTGCCTTGAATATAGCTGGAATTGACCTAACAGCGCTAGCCGTTTTCAGCGGAGCTTTCGGGGTTGGTTTAGGGATTGGCTTGCAGAAGATTGCTTCCAATTTTGTCAGCGGTATTATTCTGCTGATAGAGAAATCAGTGAAGATCAATAATCTTGTGATTATGGATGATGGGACTTTCGGGCATGTGCGTAAATTGGGGGCTCGTGCTTCGGTCATTGAGGCCGTTGATGGCCGTGAAGTCATGGTGCCAAATGAGGATTTTATCACCTCACGTGTCTCTAATCTGACATATAGCAATAATGCTATAAGGGTCGATATTCCAGTTGGTGTGTCTTATGATACAGATTTGCGCTTTGCATATGATTTGATTCTACAGGCCGCAAAGGGTTATGAGCATGCCTCGACCAAGGCAGGGCGCTTGCCTGCCTGTTATTTGCGTGAATATGGTGATAGCTCAGTTAATTTTATGCTGACATTTTGGGTTGATGATGTGAATGTGATTGGCAAATGGTCTGCACAGAGTGATGTTATGTTCATCATCTGGGATAGTTTTAAGAAAAATAATATAGAAATCCCGTTCCCGCAGCGCGATGTGCATTTACGGACGGCACCAGAAAATCTTTTGGTAAAAAACTAAACTACCGTGGTGGCATCCGCAGGATAGAGATCACAAACTCATCTACCTGACCGGAGCGATTAGTAAGAGGAAGTATCATTTTATTCCATAGAATAGGGTCAGCATCAGTCCCATCCTGAGATAAAACCAACATGCCCTGACCGCGAATACCACAGGCGGATATACTGGTGAGGTTAAAGAGATCTTGCGCAGATTGCGTTTTTTCAAGAATAGAAATAAGATTCTGATCATATGTTTGCGGAACACCCATAAAGAAGGCTGCGCGCTCACCGATAAAATCATATTTAAAATTATCATCTGTGCCAATACGGCTGACTTTCGCAAGATAAGGAACAATACGGCGCGTCAGAGAGCCTTCCATGATCTCTTCGATAGAAAATTCATCAACATAAGTGCGCTCACGCCAATATTCTGATAAAATTTGATGAGGCTTAGGCCAGTCAGGCTGCGCATATGAACACCAGCGCAAAACCGGAGGATATTTCCCTTCGATAAAGAAAATTTCTTTGATTTCTGTCAGGCATCCTTCTGCCATATCAAAGGCAATACTTTTTATATCGAGTGGTACGCCCTGAAAATTCATTTTTTGCGCTGCAATCATAAGACTTGCTCATTTATTCATGCTATTTTGTATAATCGCACATTAAACGATATTCCCTAACAAATCGTTTAATTACTATATTAATAAGTGTTTGTGATTTATAAAAAATTAACCATCTTAACTTACGATTGAGGCGTGATAAACAAGGGAAATTTATATGTCTTCGGACGATATAGATCATAACACCCAAAAAGAGCTTATTCTGCAAAGTGGAATTGTTCTCTTTAAATGGGATAAGAAGAGCGATGCGATCAGTATTGATACTGCATTAAATCGTCTTTTCCCATATAATGATATTTCTCTCCCGACAGGATTATCTTTTTACAGACGTGTTCACAAAGATGATCGCATCAATTTAAGAAAAATAATTCAATCTGGAGAATTTTCTGGTGGTCAGGATTTTGATATTCGCCTTCTGCTGAATACAGGTGAGACAATATGGATGCGGTTGAACTTTCTGAATAATCATCCTCATAAGGGGAAATATATTTATGGAAGCGCACAAAATATCACAAAAGATAAATATGATCTTTTGCGTACAGCATATACGGCCTACACCGACGATTTGACAGGTCTTTTAAATAGACCAAGAATGAAACAAAAAATTGCACTCGCGATCGGAGCAGCTTCGCAATATAATGTTAGAAGCATGTTTCTAACAATCGCGATTGATAATCTTGCGGCGATCAATAATATGTTTGGACATCATGTTGCTGACGATATTATTCAGGCTGTTGGGCGCTGTCTTGTGACCTCAAAGAGAAAAAGTGACGTGATCGCACGTTTGTCCTCGGGTAAATTTGGGATTTTGCTCACGGATGTGAAAACTGACAATATGGAAGAAATTGGCAATCGTTTTCTAAAATCCATACGTGACACAAGTTTTATCACGCGTTCAGGTTCGATTTGTATTACAGCATCAGGTGGGGGATGTGTGATTTCTCAGGATGCGGATACGATAGATACTGCTTTTTCCCTGGCAGATGAGTGTTTATCAATTTCTAAGAAACGCGGCCGTAATAGCTTTATTGCCTTTAAGCCAGAATTTACCCGCCATGAAGAACGCAAAGAAAATATTATTCTCTCAAGCGAGATTGTGCGCTCTATTCAGGAGGGACGCGTTTGTCCTGCTTTTCAGCCGATTATCAATCCGAAAGCTCCAGAAAAAAGCTTTATTGAAATGCTGGCACGGATAAAAAATCACGATGGGACGCTGATCCCTGCTTATAAATTTATACCTATTGCTGAGAATACAGGCTTTATTCGCATGATTGATATGCAAATCCTGAATACAGCATTGCATATTTTAGATCAGACAGATGATATAAATCTTTCAGTAAATTTATCGGGGCACACGCTTTCTAATCCTTCGCTGACAGATGAGATAGTCTCTAAATTATCGCTTTACAGACATGTGGCGACGCGTCTTATTATTGAAATCACAGAAACAGTCGCGCTTCAGGATATTCATGATATGAAAAATTTCATGGAAAATATCCGTCAGCTGGGCTTTCGTGTGGCGCTGGATGATTTTGGTGCTGGCTATAATTCTTTTTCGAATCTCAAATCATATCCTTTCAATATCGTCAAAATTGATGGCGGTTATATAAGAGGGATTGATAAAGACCCTAGAAATCAGATTTTTGTTGAGGCTTTCTGTGTGATGGCAGACAAGCTTGGCTTAGAGATTGTCGCTGAAATGGTCTCCGAGCCAGAGGAAGTCACAATCCTTAAAAACTTCCCGATAGATTATTATCAAGGATATTTATACGGTAAGCCAGAGATGGAGCTGGAAACAAGCATAAAAAATATGCAGAGCTCCTTGCAGGGTTTTGTAGTGCCTGTCAAAAAACCAAAATTAAGACGTGCCAAGTAATTTTTATCAAAAACTGTTGGCGAAAGCCAACTGGCGTGAGAGAAAAATAAAATTAAGACCAAAAGCGCTAAATAATTTTTATCAAAAGCTTTTGGTAGAGCGCCCGACTGGGCGCCGCGCATAGTTGCGCGCCCCCTCGGAGCTGTTGGCGAAAGCCAACTGGCGTGAGAGAAAAATAAAATTAAGACCACATACCGCGCGTATCAATCACAATTTTTTGCATAATATCATTATGTGTAATGGTTTTAAAAACAGTATGGTCTGTCAGAAGCACGATGATATTTGCTTTTTTTAAGCCACCTTCAAAATCAACAATTTTAATATCGCGAGATAGCTCTTCTTTTTGTGTCTGTGACAGAAGAGGATCGGCAGCAGCAAGCTGATCGGGAAAAAATTTTGCCAAAATGCGGACAATATCCAATGAAGGGCTTTCGCGCAGATCTTCGACATCGGCTTTATAGCTGAGGCCAAGACATAAAATATAAGGATCAACGAGCTTTTTAGCGGCAGCGACAGTTTGATCGATCACATGTTGTGGCTTGCTATCATTCACATATCTTGCGGTTTGAATAAGGCGTGATGATTCTGGAAATTCATCGACAATAAACCATGGATCAACTGCGATGCAATGTCCACCTACGCCCGGGCCCGGCGAGAGAATATTCACGCGCGGATGCTTATTCGCAAGAGCAATCACATCCCAGACATTCATATCATGCTGATCACATATCATAGAAAGCTCATTGGCGAAGGCGATATTCACATCGCGATAGGCATTTTCTGTAAGTTTGATCATTTCCGCAGTTGTGGCATTCGTGGCGTGGCATGTGCCTTTGACCGCGATTTTATAAAGATCAATGGCTTTTTGAGTGCATTTACGGCTGATCCCTCCGATGACACGATCATTATGCACCAATTCATGCAATATACGTCCGGGCAGCACGCGTTCTGGGCAGTGCGCAATATAGAGGTTGATATTATCATCATAAATTTTGGCTGGGCGTAAATCTGAGCGCTGAGAGGCGATTTTTTCTGCAACCATTTCGCAGCATCTTGGTGGAACGGTGGATTCGATAATAATTAAATCCTCTGGCCTCAGGAGAGGAATAAGCGTATCAATCACATTATGAACGTAAGTGAGATCAGGCTTTTTATCCTCAGTTAAAGGCGTTGGCACAGCAATAATATAGACGTCGGACGGGACAATATCTGTTGAGGCTTTCAAAAGTCCATTATCTTTCACGCGTCTCAGGAGGACATCAAGCTCGGGCTCTCCGAAATGTGGGGTTCCTTGCGCGACACATTCAACGATATTCTGATCTTTATCGGTCCCATGCACCATAATGCCGGCATCGGCAAAAAGCGCAGCCGTTGGCAAGCCAATATATCCCAGACCAATCACATTCACACTATGCATATTCTTCCTTATTTTTTGCCTTTAACGCGAGTCTCGTAATAGCGCTCTACGGTTGATAAGGCTTATTGACATCATCATAGCGCCGACAAATAATCCTGCAATATGTGCATACCATGCGATATTATTATTGTATAGGGTGGTCTGAATAAAGGCATTGATAAGGTCAATAATCACAAAAACGGCGAATATCACCAGATAGCGTGTATCAAAAAATCTTAATAAAAGAGGGATTTCACGAAAATCAAATTCAGTTTTTAACATAAAGCGCAGCGCGGCGCCGCAAAGCGCAGTGACCCCTGCGGATGCGCCAACAAGCACAGAATGTGTATCTTGTATCACAAAAAAATGTGCGATCCCTCCAGCAATGAGCCCCGCCAGAAAGATTGACAGAAAAGCTGCCGAAGAAAAATACCGTGCAATCGGTGTTCCAAAGATCAGAAGCCACAACATATTCAATGCCATATGTGCGAGGTCAGCATGTAGCAATCCGTAAGTGATCAATAAATAGGGCTCTTGCAGGGGCTGCACATCGGATGAGAGTGCAAGCATTTGCGTGAGTAATCTTTCCATATCCGGATCATATGCCATGAGAAAATATATCCCTGCGATCAGAGCAACAGTCACAAGGATTATAGGAGGGATATGTTGAAAAATATGCTGCTTATGCATGTTTTAAGAGACTTTCTTTTGATAAAATCTGTGGCAAAAAACTTTCTATAGGAATTTCTAACACCTCAGCGATGATATAAAGTTTAGATGCTGTAATTCTATTGGTTGATTTTTCATATTTTTGCAACTGCTGAAAAGTCACCCCCAGATAGGGCGCCAGTTCTTCCTGAGTTAACCCCTTTAAAATACGGTACTCCCTGATTTTTTCGCCAATATAAATATCCATTTCTGTAATTTTTCCCATGGTCTTTCTCCCTTTGTGAGACATTTGTTCAAATGAAATGATCATCAGAAAGATTCTGATGATCGGGGAGTTCGAAAAACCGCACATAAGAACAGCCATGACGCTTTTAGCTAAAAGCCTATTTTATGACGCCATCCCCCCGACCCAAAATCGAGAAAGATGGTCCATTTAACGATTGGTACAATCGCTTACGTGGGGAGTTTTCGACGCTCCGAAACAGTCTTTTTCACTGCTTCAAAAGCAAAATATGCTGTTTTTGTAGAAATGTATAGAGTAAAATATTTTTAGGGCTAATCCTGTTGGACAGCTTCTAAATTTCAATAAAATATGTCTCTGGGTTATAGCCCTTATATTCTGATATTTTTAGGCCTTGCGTTTCATTTTTAAATTGTTTGATCTCTTTGTGATAATTCTGGCCTTTAAATAAGATAATTCTTTTGACAAAGCTTTTATAGTGCTGAATATCGCCTAAATTTAAAAGCCCTCTTGAGGTCAGAATATCGCCATAGAGACATGTATCCTTGCCAAAATCTTTTAAAATCTGGACATTCCCAAGCTTAAGCACGCTGACAATATGTTTTAAAAAAACAAGCTTTTGGTTTTTTTTCTCATAGAGCGTAAAATATCTATCCGGACATAATATCGCACAAATAAGCCCGGGTATGCCTGCGCCAGTTCCAATATCCAAAATATGCTTATCGGTTGTTTTGAAGTAAGTGATAAATTGCACACTGTTCAATATATGCCTGTCAAAAAAATCTTTGCTTGTGCTGTTCCCAATAAGATCAGTTTTCTTGTTCCATTTCATAACTTCATTTTGGTAAAGCTGGAATTTATCCTTTTCATCTTGCTTGAGGAAAAATATTTTCATTTTAAAATATAGGCAGTTAGATTAAAGTGAGCAACATATTGAAATAAGCCCATGGGGGGAGAATGCGCAAGCTATTTTTAATATCGTCATTTATGATTTTTTTGGCTGGCTGTCAGTCCACACATATTGCGGATTTAACATTGCCAAGGCCTTCGACGATCTCCGGATATGTCCAGAGCATTGATGATGATGGTTTTGTTTTGAAAGATATGACGGGCTCTATTGCCGTTGAGGTTGAGGATATCTCACTGGAAGATAAAATCTCTGTTGGGGATAAGGTCACAGTGAAAGGCGTTCTCGATGAAGATGATAGCATCGGCAAGACAGATATTGTCATCGAAGAATTTGATGCTTATGTTGTGATTCTCCAAAATGGAGAAGAAATCTCTCTGGTTCCATATGATTAGGCCTTAATACGTGTCATTTATAGAAAAAATAAAATCCCTCTGGGGGGATAAAGAAGATGATCAGCCCGCAAAAACAAAAAAACTGTCACGCCCAGACATCGCTGAAGTGACTTTGCGGGCTTTGAATTATGATCAGGATTTTTATATATTATGTGCTTCAGATGGGGGAATTCTGTTTTTTAACACAGCATCTGCTCGGCTTTTTGAACATATAGATGTTGGCCAATCTATATTTACGATTTTACGCACACCGTTAGTACGTGAAGTCTTTGAGGAACTGTCCGAAGTTAAAGAGAAAAACAGCCTTGAGATTGAACTGAAATTACGTATCCCAGTTGAAAAAAACCTTGTGCTTATTGCATTGCGGGCTGGTGAATATTATCTCTTAAAATTGAAGGATATTACTGATCAAAAGAAAGCCCTCAAGATGCATGGTGATTTTGTTGCGAATGTGAGCCATGAATTGCGTACGCCTCTTGCCTCTATTTGTGGATTTATTGAAACATTACAAGGCCCGGCAAAAGGCGATCCTGACGCCACTGAGCAATTTCTGGCCATTATGGATGCGCAATCGAAACGCATGAATCACTTGATTCAGAGCCTGCTTTCGCTGTCGCGTATTGAACTTGATCAACATATTGCGCCAACAACAGAATGTGACCTGACAAAAATATTAAATAATGTCGTTGAGGCCATGAAGCCCCTTATGCACCATCGCGGAATGCGCTTTGAGGTAAAATATGATCAGTCTGCGCGTCCTATTATCGCGGCAGATCAGCAGATATTTCAGGTCTTTCAAAATCTCATTGAAAATGGCATGAAATATAGCCCTGATGATACGGTGATAACAATAGATATAGAAAACACATCTGGTGCATGGGAAGTGCATGTGATGGATCAGGGGCATGGTATTGAAAAAGACCATATTCCACGGCTTACGGAAAGATTCTATCGTGTTGATGATGCTAGAAATCGTGCAGAGGGCGGGGCAGGGCTAGGCCTCTCCATTGTCTCTAAAATCATCAAGCGCCATCGCGGTATGTTAAATATTACCTCTGAAGTTGGAAAAGGATCAGATTTTATCGTGACTCTCCCAAGCCATATCAATGGTCACTAATTCCCCCAAACTTTCTATTACCTCATATGAAAGGCTTTTTTGTATCGGAATATGTCCTAAGATCGGTATGTTGCTGTAAGCTGTGATGGTTTTTTGATTTTCTATATTGGTTTCGCCATTAAGAATAACGCCCTTTATAGGGATATTTCTGGCGCGGAGGGCCTCTATAGTCAGAAATGTATGATTTAAAGTCCCTAATTCAGAGCGTGCAACGATAATTGCCTCAAAGCCAGTCATGGCAATCAGATCAATGATATATTCTTTATCATTCACTGGGACATAGACACCGCCGGCGCCTTCTATAATCAAAGGTCTGGAGAGCGGAGTATTTTTAATTTTCTCTATGATCTTATTTAAATCAATCACTTTACTATCATATCGGGCAGAAAGATGCGGTGATAATGGGGCATTTAAAGCATAGGCTGGGTTTAAAAAATGTTCATCAGGAAGCCTAGTCAGAGATTTGACTATGGCTGTATCCCCACCAGTCTCGAGGTCGCCTGATTGAATCGGCTTAAAATAGGTAGTCCGTAATTTCAGGGTTAAAATCGCAGAAATAAGCGTTTTTCCGATATTTGTATCTGTGCCAGTTATAAAATACATATTAACGATTATAGTGATATGATAAGAGCATGAAAGTTGAAATTAAGACACTGAAACAGTGTATGCAATATTTATCTGTGTTTGTGCTTATAACCTTAGGGGGAGGCAACATCGCCTATGCGCAAATGGAGGCAGATATTCCAGATATATTGCAATGTACGCGCGCTGTTGCTGAAATGGAAAAAGAGTATCAAATTCCTGCTTATATTTTGCATGCAATTTCAATGACTGAAACAGGTAAACAGTCAAAAATCAATGATACATCTTATTTTGCGCCCTGGCCCTGGACGGCGAATATAGAAGGGCAGGGTGTTTACTTTGCCACCCAGCAAGAGGCTGTTGAAGCTATTGAAACAGCATTATCGCAAGGAAAAAAATCAATTGATGTTGGGTGTATGCAAATCAATCTGAAATTTCACAAAGACGCCTTTGAGACATTAGATGATGCTTTTGACCCTGAATATAATGTAAGATATGCCTCCGAGTTCCTGAGGTCACTTTATGAAAGATATAAGGACTGGCCGAAAGCCGTCGAGAGATATCATTCTGCGACACCAAAATATTATAAAAAATATCGTAAATTAGTGTCTAAAAACTGGGATCGTGCAGAAGAACTTTTGCGCCCCAATCAAGGGCGTCTGGCGATGGCATTGGCAGATTATGATCATAAAAATATCGCCTCTTCTTATGGGCAGAATGACTTTAAAATCAGGAGAATGCAGCACGTCGCGCAATTACGCGCCAAAGTCAGAAGTCAAATTAAAAATTGACCCACAACACACACATCTTTATTGAATGATCAAGATAAAAAAAGATCATTAAAAGGATTTCTGAAATGAGGCTTGTGCTTGCTTTTATATTAAGCCTGCTTGTCTCTGCGTGCGATGTTGAAAAACACCCTACTTTTTTTGCCGTCATGGTTTTGGAACAGGATAATAACACAGCTTTTGATTATTCTGAGAAAGATATCGCTAAAATTCAGCAAAAAGCCGATGCCGGAGATGCGGTCTCTCAGCGTCTGGTGGGGCAGTTTTTCATGGAGGGATATAAAGATATCTCGCGCGATATAATGAAGTCCTCAAAATGGCTGCAAAAAGCTGCAATGCAAAATGATCCTCCGGCGCAATATATGCTGGCGAAAGTGATTTTGATGATCAATTCAAAAAGTCTTAAAAATAGAAATAATGCGTGCCTTTTAACGCGCGCAGCTTTTAAGGCAGGCTATGACAAAGCCCAACGCGGAAATGCTATGTGTTATTTATGGGGCTATGGTTCAGGTAAAAATATTCCGAAGGGGCTCGATTTACTTGAAGCTGTCGCAGAGCAAGGCGATATCCGTGCGCAATATCTCTTAGGAAATTTTTATAATGCAGGTTCTGATGATTTTCAAAGTGACCCTATCAAGGCTGCTTACTGGCTTGAAAAAGCTGCAAAGGCTGATGATAAAGACGCGCAATATGAACTTGCAAGTCTTTACTTTCAAGGAAGAGGGGTTGGGCAAGATAAACTAAAGTCACAGGAATTTCTTTGTAAGGCAGCCTTGAATGATCATCCAAAGCTTGTTGATCTCAAACAAAGTGGAGAATGTGGAGGATATAGCAGAAGCGGATTATAAATCCGCATTCTGCTATGTTAAAAGACTTTGCTAAAGTCTTTTAACCACTAGCGTAGCGTAGTGGATGCTCTCAAAATTCCATAGGAATTTTGTAGCGACTAGATTATAGAGCGTATGCTCTATTTACCTCCCCTTAGCCTGACCTTCGCGACGTGTGTCGGCGGCGCCTATTAATTGTTTTCTACCATCCTGATATTTTATCCTGATGGCATGAATACCTGAAGGCTGGTCTCGCATAATAATGCCGTAGCCCATCGCAGAAAGATAGCTTTTGAGCTCATCTAAGTCCGTACCGCGCTCAAGTTCAATATAAGGTTTTCTAGACATTGCAGCCATATTCGGAAGCTCTATCGCCAGATCAAGCGGCATTTTCCAGTCCAGAACTGCAATGATTTTTGGCAAAAGATAAGATATAATCCGCGCTCCACCGGGTGACCCTATAACCAATTTTAAATTATCATCTCTGTCAAAGATAATAAAAGGCGCCATCGAGCTACGTGGTCTTTTATAGGGCTCTATTGCATTTGCAACTCTTGATCCGCGGTAAGTCGGTTTGAAATCAAAATCCGTCATTTGATTATTCAGCAGAAAACCACTTTTGGTGACAAGGCCACTTCCGAAAGCGCGCTCAATCGTTGTCGTCATTGAGACCGCATTGCCTTGCATATCAACAATACTGAGATGCGTTGTTGAAGGGGGCTCAATCATTTTTAAACTCGCAAAATGATGCATTTGCACAGATGGATCACCCGCAGAAACATGCGTAAGCAGCTTTTCGGGGTCAATTAACTCTGATCTTTTCAAAAGATAATTCTCTTCCAACATAAGACGCGTAGGCACAGAAACAAAATCCGGATCAGCAATATATTTGTTCCTATCCGCATAAGCCAAACGTAAAGCTGTTGCCATCAAATGTACGGATTTATTAGAAAAAGGCTCTTCATTATAGAGGTGAAAGCGCTCTAAAATTTTAAGAGCCTGCATAATTGTCACTCCGCCCGAACTTGGCGGAGCCATA
>JBCCNR010000015.1:0-12288 GCA_039025725.1 Pseudomonadota bacterium
CAGGGTTAATAAAAGCCCTTTTTAGTGATTTTTGCCTACAAACTTCACTAAAAAATATGTCCGTAGCACCACTATGCACAGATTTTTTAGTTTGTTTTCAGCTAAAAATCTCTCAAAAATCATCTTTGTTAACCCTGTTGGACAGCTTCTAGTATTACGTGTCCTCAGCAGAAAATTAAAGATATTTCGCCATTTGCATGGCTGTATCTGCCATACGATTGGAAAAGCCCCATTCATTATCATACCATGACATAACACGTACAAGCTTTCCGCCCATAACTTTTGTCTGATCAAGCGCAACAGTCGAAGAAGCTGGGAAGTGATTAAAATCACTTGAGACAAGAGGCTCATCTGTCGTGTAAAGCACATTTTTCAAAGCACCATTCGCAGCATCCACAAGCGCTTTATTGATCTCATCAATAGTTGTCTCTCGGGAAGCGTTAAACTTAAGATCAATCATAGACACATTCGCAGTTGGAACCCGCACAGCAACACCATCCAATTTCCCATTTAAATCAGGAAGCACAAGCCCAACAGCTTTTGCAGCCCCGGTTGATGTTGGTATCATATTCATTGCCGCAGCACGTCCGCGATATGGGTCCTTATGGAACTGATCAAGCACATTTTGATCATTTGTATATGAATGCACTGTGGTCATAAATCCGAGTTCAATACCAACAGTCTCATGTAAAACCTTGGCAACAGGCGCAAGACAATTTGTGGTACAAGATGCGTTGGAGACGACTATATGCTCAGCGCTGATTTTATCATGATTGACACCATATACTGTTGTCAAATCAGCATCACCCGAAGGTGCTGAAATAAGCACGCGTTTCGCTCCAGCAGTCAAATGCATCGAAGCCTTTTCTTTGGATGTAAAGATGCCTGTACATTCGAAGGCAATATCAACTGCAAGATCTTTCCATGGTAATTGTTCCGGGTTACGCTCAGCGGTCATTTTAATCGGCCCAAAACCAATATCCATGATATCGCCGCTCACTTTGACATCACCAGGATAACGTCCATGCATACTATCATAGCGGAACAGATGCGCATTGGTCTCAGGTGATGCTAAATCATTAATTCCGACAACCTGAATATCAGTTCTACCAGATTCTGCGATGGCACGCAGGACGAGCCTACCGATGCGACCAAAACCATTAATTGCAACTTTAATTGCCATATTTCAATATCTCCAAAAATAAGTTTTCCAAAATTGACGTTCTTTTATCAGAATAGATAAAAATGTACAGTATTTTATAGAAAAATAGAGTATGAATTCATTCTACCTATTGGATAGCTTCTAACTCGCCATTCTCTTACTGGCTTTGCGCATAGAAGGATTGAGAACTTTTTTGCGTAGCCTAACTGACTTTGGCGTAACTTCAACAAGCTCATCATCATCAATATAAGAAATTGCGGTCTCTAAAGTCATTTGAATAGGTGGCGCCAGTTTGATAGCATCATCTTTCCCAGCTGCGCGCACATTGGTGAGCTTTTTAGATTTTAATGGATTAACATCCAAATCATTGTCCCGAGAATGCTCTCCGATGATCATTCCCATATAAACATCTGTACTGCTTGGAATAAAGAGCTTCCCGCGTGGCTCCAGATCAGCAAGCGCGTAAGCTGTGGCCGTACCATCCGCCATCGAAATTAAAACACCTTGCCTACGCCCCTCAATGTCGCCCTTATAGGGCTGATAACTATGAAAAAGACGATTTAAAATGCCTGTTCCTCGCGTATCTGTCAGGAACTCTCCGAGATAGCCAATCAAGCCACGCGCCGGACAATGAAGCGTAATACGTGTTTTTCCTCCGCCAGAAGGCTGCATATCCTGCACTTCTCCTTTGCGGAGAGAGAGCTTTTCAATCACAACACCCGTAAATTCATCATCAACGTCAATAATAACCTCTTCAATAGGTTCCTGCTTATTGCCATTCTCATCATCTTGAAATAAAACACGAGGCCGAGACACAGAAAGCTCAAATCCTTCACGGCGCATTGTTTCAATCAAAACCCCAAGCTGCAATTCTCCGCGCCCTGAAACTTGAAAAGAATCTTTATCCGCTGACTGTGCAACTTTAAGCGCAACATTGCCCTCAACTTCTTTTTGTAGCCTATTCCAAATGACACGGCTTTGGACTTTATCGCCTTCTCTGCCAGAAAAAGGACTGTCATTAATACCAAATGTGACAGATATTGTTGGCGGATCAATAGGCTGCGCCGCAAGTGGCTCTGAAACCCCTTCGTCACATAATGTGTCAGCCACAGTTGCTTCTTTAAAGCCCGCAATCGCAACAATATCTCCCGCATGCGCCTCATCAATCGGAATACGCTCAAGACCACGAAAACCAAGGATCTTTGTCACTCTGGTCTTTTCAATCATTTGTCCATCGCGCGATAAGGCTTTGACATTCATTCCCGTTTTAAGAGTACCAGATTCAATGCGTCCTGTTAAAATACGCCCCAAAAATGGGTCACTTTCAATCACACGCGTAAGAAGTTTAAAGTCACTCTCTTTTTCACTGAGCTGCTTCGGAGGCTCAACATGTTTAATAATTGTCTCAAAAAGTGGAGCCAAATCTTGTCGGCTCTCTTCATCCAAAGATAAAGAAGCCCACCCATTACGCCCAGACGCATATAATGTTGGGAAGTCTAATTGATCGTCATTTGCTCCTGAATTTATGAAAAGATCAAACACCTTATCAAGCGTTTCATCCGGCGCACCATCCGGACGATCAACTTTATTGATCACAACAATAGGCTTTAATCCTAAATTTAACGCCTTTGTGGTCACAAATTTCGTTTGCGGCATAGGCCCCTCAGCGGCATCGACCAGCAGAACAACACCATCAACCATACCTAAAATACGCTCAACTTCACCGCCAAAATCCGCGTGACCGGGTGTATCGACAATATTGATCCGCATATCATTCCAAACAACAGATGTGCATTTGGCAAGGATCGTAATACCACGTTCTTTTTCAAGATCATTACTATCCATAGCACGTTCAGTAATTTCCTGATTCTCACGATAAATCCCCGATTGTGCGAGCATTTGATCTACCAAAGTCGTTTTTCCATGGTCCACATGGGCAATAATTGCAATATTACGCATCGACATTTTGTAACCTTTAAATAAATTCACCTCTATCTAACGGAAAGGCATAGTTTTTGCACCCATTATTTTTATTTTTTCACGAGGTCTGCTATGTCATCTGTCTCATCTGCATCAGCCGGAACTGAAACCACTAAATTCAATATTGAAATCAATAATAATTGGGAAGATGGCGCAATAGAGGGAAATAATGGCTGGCGCACGGAACCTGTTAAGAATAATGGTGATATTCAACTGACTGAAGATCAATATGATGCCGTTGTGCGTGACCTCGTAGAGAAAATGAGCATTGAAATGGTCAAGCAACAAAACCCTACAGATAAGTCAAAATTCAGCCTTGATGATGATGAATAATACCAAGCACCTTAATTCATTTTCAACATTCTGATCATACTTTTCATACTTTTAAGAAATAATTGCGAGGGTGCACAGCACCCGTGGCAATCTGTTATATTTATATTGGGTGAGATTGCTTCGCTGCGCTCGTAATTAACGTAACTGGATGCGCTCGCAATTAACGTGCGGGCGATGCTTACTTTTCATTCCCTTATACATAACTGGGGTTATTATGATCCACACACCTTAAGAAAATGCTTGCCGATCAATTTATAGCCATTTTTTTCATAGAGTCTATGCGCATCTGTTGCATGGTTATATGAGCTCAAGATAATTGTATCAACATCCCGAAGACACGCATAGCTATTGATATATTTCAACATATGCCTACCGATACCCTTACCGCGATGTCTATCAAGAATGACCATATGATGAAGTTCGATATATTTTCCACAATAGACTTTCAGACCATATGATAAGCCGACCATGCCAATCACATCTTCACTTTTTAGATCTTTTGCAATCAGAATTTTATAGTCTGTTTTAAAGATATTTTGAAATCGGGATATAAGAAGCTCGTCATCTTTTTCATCAACAATAAGCTTATAGAGATGCAATATTTCATTTATCCGACATGGTGCAAGAAACTCAAGCCGATAATCAGTCATTAAATCGCACCGCATGATAATGATGAGACCCATTTCGGTTCACCCTAAAGAGAATAGGGTTTTGCCCCTTGGATCTTAATGTTTTAAATCTTTGCATGAACTCATTTACATTTTTTATGGGCTGTTTTTGTAATTCAACAATCACATCACCACTACGCCAACCAATATGCCGGTAATTATTCACATCCTCAATCAATATACCGGTCACCTTATCTGATATATTGTAATTATTGCGCGTGATAGGATCAAGGTTACGCACAGAAATACCGACTTCGTCTATTTCAACTGCACCTGTTGGTGTTGTCTTCGCCTCAATGACAGTATCATCCTCAAATCGTCCAATTTTCAGAGTGATATTCTGCTGCTTCCCGGACCGCACAATTTGCATAGTCACAGTTTTATCAACGGGCGTTTCCGCGATAATACGCGGCAAATCACGCACTTTTTCAATCGGTTGATTTTCAACACTGATAATCACATCTCCAGGCTGTAATCCTCCCTCATCAGCGGGACTATCAGGACTTACATTCCCAACCAGCGCACCGGTCACATCATCAAGCCCTAGACTATCAGCAATATCCTGCGTCACAGGTTGGATATTCACGCCGATCCAGCCGCGCTCAACTATACCACTTTCTTTAAGCTGACTGATCACATTTTGTGCAAGACGCGAAGGTATCGCAAATCCTACGCCCACAGACCCCCCAGTCGGAGAAATAATCGCAGCATTCACGCCGATAACTTCTCCATTGAGATCAAATAAAGGCCCACCAGAATTACCACGATTGATTGCAGCATCTGTCTGAATAAAATTATCATAAGGACCAGCAGCAATATCACGATTTAACGCAGAGATAATCCCTTTTGTAACAGTCCCATTTAAACCATAGGGATTTCCAATCGCAAGCACCCACTCACCAACGCGCTTTTCGTCTGAATCTCCCCAACGTAAAGCTGGAAATATCTTATCAGCATCTATCTTCAAGAGCGCAAGATCTGTTTTCTGATCTGTTCCGATGACTTTTGCTGAATAGGAAGACCCATCTGGGAAATTGACCTCAATTTTATCTGCCTTATTAATCACATGATGATTGGTAACCACATAGCCTGTTTCATCAATAACAAAACCAGATCCGAGTGATTTGACCTCTCTTGTGCGTTCCCCGCCCTGTTTGCCCTGCATATTTGGAAAAGATCTACCGAAGAAATCACGAAAAATATCATTAAAATGCGGAGGCAGCTGACCACCAAAAAATTCATCCATTGGCGTAGATGCAATCTTTGATGTTGTAGAGATATTCACTACCGCCGGAGAAAGCTTATCAACAAGAGAAACAAAATCAGGCAACCCACCATTTTGCGAGCTATTTTTAGTACCAGACGCAGATAAAAAATCAAATTGAGCATAAGAAGGTGAAAGAACACCAAGAATAACGGCTAAAGCAAATAGAGTTACTAATGGTTTTTTGAACATTTCTCCTCCGGTTATGTCAAATTTACTGCGATTAAGACAAGGTTATAAATAATACGGTTAAACTCAACCAGACATCTTTCCTAGTAATGATAGCATGTGAATTATGCCCTTACGAAATAGGTACAGATTTTGCCAAAATCATCACTGGCTTAGATGTCTCAACTCAACAACGGGATACTAGACCGACAATTTTTTTCATGCAAGCATGAATAACAAAGAAAATACCATCCCTAGCATTTAGGGATGGTATGAATTTAGAGATTACGAACGCAGTCTAATAAACTAGGTAATTTAGATTATTTAGATTATTTATTACGACTATTCGCAGGATCAAAGTCGAGATTATAAGCACGAATGCCAACTTCTGATAGATCGCCACCCTGATCTTCCTGATCAAAATGTAGGCGAATACCGTAAGCCACCTTCAAAATGAACCACACAATAAATGATGCAATGAAGGCAAACGCAGCATAAGCAAGAATACCAATAAGCTGAGTAGACAGAGAAGCATCATCATTTGTGATACAAACAGCCAATGTTCCCCAGATACCAGCGAAAAGGTGAACTGGTATTGCACCTACAACATCGTCAATGCGTAATTTTTCAAGAAGGTGACTGGATGCCATCATAATAAGCGCACCAATACCACCAATAACAACAGATTGGCCAATATCTGGTGTAAGAGGCTCAGCCGTAATACTAACAAGACCGGCCAATGCACCATTTAAAACCATAACGACATCAAGTCTTCTATAGAGAATTCTTGAGGCGAGCATGACAAACACAACACCACCAGCAGCAGCAGCATTTGTATTGGCAAAGATATTTGCAACGGCTATCGCATCAGCAGCACTTCCCAATGCAAGCTGAGACCCACCATTAAATCCAAACCAACCTAGCCAAAGGATAAATACACCTAATGTCACATGCGACAAAGATGACCCTGGAATCATATTTGCGGTCCCGTAACTGTTGAAGCGACCATTACGCGCACCAAGCAATAGGGCACCGGCAAGAGCAGCCCATCCACCGACAGAGTGAACAAGAGTGGACCCCGCAAAATCAAGGAAACCAAGTTGATCTAACCAACCTGCACCCCACTTCCAGCTACCTGCAATTGGATATATGAAACCAGTTAGGACGACGACAAAAACGAAGAAAGACCATATTCTGATGCGCTCAGCAAGAGCCCCAGAAACGATAGAAGCAGCAGTTGCCACAAAAACCATCTGAAAAAACCAGTCAGATGTTGCGGCGTAACCAGCTGAAAAATCTCCACTGGCAGCAGCGCTATCATCAGCAGCCCAGAAAAAATTTAAAGAGCCAATATATCCCCCATCAACATCAGCATACATAAGGTCGTAACCGACAATATAGAACATGATGCCTGCGAGGGCATAAAGCGTGATATTTTTTGTTAAAATCACGGCAACATTTTTTGTGCGAACCATACCAGCCTCAAGCATGGCAAAGCCAGCCGCCATAAACATAACAAGCACACCGCCAATCAAAAAGAGCAATGTGTTAAAGATATATGTTGTTTCACTGACCGCAGATGCATCTTCCTGTGCAAATGCAAAGCCGCCACTCATCAGAAGCAGCATCAATGGTGTTATAATTTTCTTATGCATAGACCCTCATCTTTTAAGATCGCCACAATATTATTCATTTAATGGCATATATACCGATTGCGATTCGGCACTCATTACGCCTTTCTAACACACATATTTCATTCGGATTTCAAAAACACGAAAACACCCAAGTTTTACACATACCTTGATGCCAATAGGCAACAGTATCTTAATTCACACTTAATTTACGCTGGGCTCTGAATTGTCATTGGCCGTAATATTTTGCGTTATAATATCAGCATACCCCTCACGATAGCTGGGATATTGAAAGGTCACACCAAGCATTTTCTTTATTTTATCATTTTTTACAATACGCGTTGCTTCGTAAAAACTTTTCTGCATATCTGACAAATGTTTTTTATAATCATCATAAAGAATTTTTTTCGGAGCAGGCTTATCCAGCATAAAAGCAAGATAATCATTCACCGCTGCTCTGGAGGCCGGCATATCATCCACAAGATTATAGATCTCTCCCGGTGTCGGGGTCTGCATAGATGCCATAATTGATTTTGCAATATCCTTGACATAAATACGATTATTTAACTGTCCCTCTTTGATGATACTTATTGCTTTGGCATTTACAATGTCATTTATATTATTTCTTTCAGGCCCATATATCCCCCCAAGGCGGAAAATCTGCACCGGAATATCCATTTTATGATAAAGACTCATCCAGATATTTTCGGCATAAGCACGGTTTGCTCCGCGCTTGCTGTTCGGATTGACTGGCGTGGTCTCATCACACTCCGCACCATCAAGATTGCCATATACACTCGTCGATGACAAATACCCAACCCATTCCAGCAATGGACATTTTTTCTCTAAAAAAAGATCACTATAGAGCATGAAGGCAGGATCACTCTGATCTCCCGGTGGCGCAGTTATCAGAATATGCGTTACTTTAGGGATCATATCCTGAATAACATCCTCATAATTTTTAATGTGTTTGGGTTTGTTCAAAAGTAAAGGCGGCGCAATAGGCTTATCCGATATACTCATAAGCGATCCCATCATATCCTGCTGTGAAAGCCTGCTATAATGTGGTTTGGGCGCTAATCCTAATCTTGCAAAGACATCCTGAAAAAGTTGCTTTTTCATATGATTGCTCTTGCGCGTTGGCCGGATAATATAAGACCATTTTTGCGCAATAATCTCTTCGCTGATAAATCTGGCCGTATAACCGTATCCCAGAAACAAAACGAGTTTCTTATTTTTTGAATTATGCAATGTCATAAACGGGCTCGGTTAGGTGAGTCTTTTTGCCTTGTGATTCCATATATTCCTTACGAAGCGCTTCTATTTCCTGCATAACACTATCATTTTTATCATTATAATATTCGGCATAGTCTTCCAGAACTGCCCAACCAGATATATCAAAAATTGCGCGATATGCAGTCGCACGCACAATAGCAGAGTCGTCCGTAAGTAAAGGAATTATAAATTTTATAAGATCATGTGATCGGCTATTTCCAGCGGCATTCAATACATTTCTGATAAAACTTTCTCTTTTGATACGTTTAATAGGACTTTTACGAAATAAACTGCGAAATTGCGCATCGTCTAATGACAATAATTCAGAAAGAGGAGGATTATTCGCAATCTCTCGTGCATGAAATGCAGCCTCACTGGAAAGAGTAGCAAATTTATTCCATGGGCACACAGACAGACAAATATCACACCCATAAATCATATTATGCATTTTACGTGCTAAATCCCGCGGGAGCATCCCCTTATATTCAATCGTAAGATAGCTCACACATTTTCGCGCATCTAAAACATATGGCTTAGGAAAAGCATCCGTTGGGCAGGCCACCATACATTTCTGGCAAGAGCCACAATGGTCAATTTCAGGCTTATCCGATGGAAACTCATGCGTGATAAGCATTGCCCCCAAAAACAACCACGACCCATAGCTGCGTGAAACAATATTGGAATGTTTGCCCTGCCAGCCAAGACCGGCTTTTTGCGCCAGACTTTTCTCATGTAAAGGCGCTGTATCAACAAAAATCTTTGCTTCAATCTCATATTTATCACGCAGCAAACGCGCCACAGATTTTAGGCGCTTTTTCATCACATCGTGATAATCCTCATTTTGCGCATAAACTGATATAGCAGCGCGCTTTGGATGTTTGAGGATATATAAAGGATCCGCATCGGGGCCATAATTTAACCCCAACATAAAAACAGTCCCAAGATTCGGCATCAGATTTTTTGCAGAAGCTCTTTTATCTGCATTTCTGCTCATCCAAGCAAGGTCGCCATGATAACCAGCCTCAAGCCACTTTGTGAGATTATCCGATATGTTCGGAACATCTTTCGCAGCAACACAGGCAACCTGATCAAACCCAGCATCTAAAAGAATTGTCTTAAGACTGTCTTTTTGCAGCATGCTCTTCTACCGAAGCATAAAAGAGATGCTAGCCAGATTTTTTCTTTCTTGGGACGAAATTCTTATCTTTACGCTCTTTAATACGCGCAGATTTACCAGAACGCTCACGGAGATAGTAGATTTTCGCACGGCGCACACGCCCCATACGCACAACTTCTAACTTTTCTACAAGCGGGCTATAAAGTGGAAAGCCTCTCTCCACACCCTCACCGGAAGAGATCTTACGCACAATAAAAGTCTCATTATACCCTTTACCTTGCCTTCCAAGACACACACCCTCAAAAATTTGAATACGTGTCTTAGCCCCTTCCGTAATACGGCAATGCACACGTAAAGTATCCCCTGCGCGGAAATCAGGGATTTCCTTACTTTCAGTCAGGCGAGCAATTTCTTCCTGTTCAATTTGATCAATCAAGTTCATATTATACCTCAAAAATCTGAGCATTGGTCGCATGATACAATATCATAATCCTTTTACCGCTCCCGGTCTCGAGGATGTTTGCGACAGTACTCTTCCCATAGATCGGATCTACGATATTTTGTACGCTTTTTGGCCTCCGAAAGCCGCCATGCCTCTATATCAGCATGATTTCCCGACAATAAAACATCAGGAACATTTAACTCCTCCCATATTCTGGGACGCGTAAAATGTGGATGCTCTAAGAGACCTTCTTCAAAGCTCTCCCGAACAAGACTTTGTGTATCTCCGACAACTCCGGGCAAAAGCCTGACAGTTGTCTCAATCATAGCTTGCGCAGCAACATCGCCGCCACACAAAATAAAATCACCAAGACTGACTTCAGTTATAGCACGTGCCTGCAAAACACGCCCATCAATCCCCTCAAATCGGCCACATAAAAATATGATACCGTTTTCCTCTGACCAAGATTTAGCTAAATTCTGATCAAATCTCTGTCCGGCTGGCGACAAATACACAATTGGACGCTTACCTATATCATCAGTTTGCGCCTTGTCAATAGCTTTTGCAGCAACATCAGCCCGAAGAACCATACCGGCACCACCGCCGATAGGACGATCATCTACTTGCCTATGTTTTCCATAACCAAATTCAGCAAGATCATGTATAGAAAGTGACCATAAACCATTCGCTCGCGCTTTTCCTAAAAGAGAATGATCTAACAGCCCCGGATAGGTCTCAGGAAGATAAGTGATAATATCAGCGCGCCACATGATTGGAAATTAATGATCTTCATCTCTGAATGCGCCATGATAAAGCTTTTGCACATCTTCTTGCGTGATGCGGCTATAGCCCCCTGCCCTGCCTGTTTGATCTGACCCAATCGGAATATGCTTTAAAAGCGATTTAAACATTTTTACAGCAGAGGATAAACCGTCAGCAGATGTGGCCTCATGTATCTTTAACATATCTTGTAAGTGATCTTTGAAAAGAGCTGGCGCAGATGCAACCTCATTGACAAGCTCGTCAAATGCGTGGCTATCCAATGTCTGACGAAAAAGCAGAACAGCATGATCAAAAAGCGGAATATCTTTTTCAACAGACAAACATATTTGTGCAACATCTTTCCAGCAACTTTGTTCATATTTCTCAGCAGATCTGAGCGTAGCCGATAATGAATGAAAATCTCTAGCGTGTGCATAATGATAAGCCTGCAAAGCAAGCGAAGCCTCTGATGGCTCTTTCTCCCTTGGAAGCTCTGCGATACGTTTTGCCAAGGCTTCGTCAGATTCATCATAGCGCAAATCTAAAAAGATTTTGACAGCAACAAAATGTGCCCCTTCACGAAACGCATCATGAATCAAGCGGACAGCTTTATTCTCCCTGAGCAAAGCATTATAAGACTGCACAGAGAGAATGAAGGCAAGTTTTGAGCTTTTATTAGATTTCAAAGATTTTTGTGCATGAGACAAAGAAGCTTCCGGAGACTGCACTTGCGAAGCATCATAAGCCGCCAAAAGCTGACAATAAGATTGATAAACATTAGACTGATCCCCAATAAGCTTTTTAGCATGTTTCACACAAATATTTTCAGCTTTATCAAACTGTTTATGTTTCACAAGGCTTCCAATATGCGCAATAAAATCTTGCTTATTTTCAAGATAGCTTCCGGCGCCCTCTGCCAGCTCTATGGCGCGTTCTGTTGTGTGATCATCCTCATAGGCCAGCTTTGCATAAGCCGCCATAGGCTGAGCATCCTGATCTTTTTCAATGATGGCAAGCTCCTCGGAAGCGCAATAGGCTTCACCCGTGGCGCGCCCCGTCATAAGTTTTACAAAGGCCAGATGTATGCTGCCTTTAAAATATTTCTCAGCGCGTTTAAGATGTTTCTTTGCTGTCTCTGGCCTGCCAGCCAACATATAGGCATAAGCATCCAACAAAGCTTTTTCAGCTTTGGCTTTATTTCGCCCAGTGAAAAACCCTATAAAAGCAAAAAACAAATTTCGGACTGAACGAAAAATGCTGAGAGCAAGAGAGATACCATACAGAAAAACACACAAAGCAGCTATAATCAGATAGATTGATGTCTCAAACCTATATCCCATAATATCAAAAGACGCACTTGTTGTATCGCCATATGCAACGACCAGCAAGACCGCGATAAAAGTCAAAAATAGGAAAAAATATAAAAGTCTTTTATACATAATTTATTCTCATCAATCCGAAGCAAATAATGCCTCTGTCAAAGCCG
>JBCCNR010000016.1:0-12188 GCA_039025725.1 Pseudomonadota bacterium
ACTAAATGTTGTATTTTTATACTATGTTTAGATAATAAATATGAACTGTAAATAATCTCTTATTTTTAAAAAATTAAGGGATATAAAGCTTGTTTGGTAATATTTACTTCACATTAAATATTATAATAAGCATCTATCATTTTTGAAACAAGAATGACTTTCGTGTCATATTCAATTTCAAGGATGATATCTGGGTTGTCAGGGACCATAACAATTTTTCCATCCGAAAACTTCATTTCAAGCACGTCTCCGGCGCCAAAATTATAGAGATTTATAACCTCAGCAATATCTTCGCGAAGGAGATTATAAACCCGAAAACCGACAATATCATCCAGATAAGCATTCTCAACGGGGGGAAGATAATGTGCAGGGATCATAAGTGCAGATTTTGGATAGTCTTCTGCGATATTTCTATCTGTAATCTCATGAAAAGTGACTGCAATGCCCTTAGGAATGGCGCGAAAAGATTTTGCGGTGAGTATCTTGCCGTTTTTCTGAACTGTGCAGGCGATCTTTTCTTTAACCAATCGCTCCGGAGAGATGTCATCTAGCATAACGCGCATCTCTCCTTTAATGCCGAAAGGGCCCATCAAACGCCCAATGGTGACTTTATCTTCTATATCATCTTCTATACCATCTGGCATAGGTCACCTTCAGAAAAACAATTAAGCCTCTGCCTCAGGTGCTGCATCTGTGCTTTCTTCTGCCGGAGCCTCTTCGGCTGCTGCTTCTGGTTCAGCCTCAGCTTCATTGGCAGCTGCAAGCTTAGCGGCTTTTTCTTCTGCGCGGTCAGAACGCTTTTTACCCGTCTGAGCCTTATTTGGATTGTTACGGTTTTGAGCCTTAGTGATACCAGCAGCTTCCAGAAAACGTGCAACACGATCAGTCGGAATAGCACCAACTTTGAGCCATTTCTTTACAAGCTCTGCATCGAAGATCACACGTGACTCATGGTCTTTTGGTAACATAGGATTATATGTTCCCAGCTTTTCCAGAAAACGACCATCACGTGGCGCACGCTCATCAGCAGCAACAATTCTATAAAATGGACGCTTTTTTGATCCCCCACGGGATAAACGAAGTTTAACAGCCATAAATTTTACCTTTTCTCATATATATAATTTTAACGTAATCTTACGCGCGGTTTTTTCTTTTTGGTCTTGGTTTTGCCAAAAAGATTCATGCCAGGCATCTGCCCCGGTGCCATGCCCGGCATACCACCGCCCATGCGCATTTTTTGTGCCATTGATTTGAGCTCATCCTCAGATGGCATACCAGCATCAAGGCCTCCACCGAGTAAATTCTTCATCAGTCGGCCTACTTTGCCGCCCTTGCCCTCTTGAACCTTTTGCATCTCGGCCATCATTTTTGCCATTTGTTTTTGCATCTGAACAAGTTTATTCACGTCACTCACGGATACACCCGCACCTTTTGCAATACGCTTTTTGCGCGATGCGTGATTGACCAATGATGGATTTTTGCGCTCTTTTTTGGTCATTGAGCGAATGATGGCTTCCTGTGATTTGATGACCTTATCATCAATATCTGAATCCTCAATTTGCTTCTTAATCTTGCGCATGCCGGGCAGCAAATTCATCACACCACCCATACCGCCAAGATTTTGCATTTGCTTCATTTGCATCAGCAAATCATCAAAATCAAAGATGCCTTTCTTAAATTTCTCGATCATTGAAAGGGCTTCATTTTCATCTATATTTGAAACAGCCTTCTCAACGAGAGAAACAACATCGCCCATACCCAGAATGCGGCCAGCGATACGCTCAGGGTGGAATTCTTCAAAGGCAGAAATATCTTCGCCAACCCCCATAAATTTAACGGCTTTTCCTGTCACTGCACGCATAGAGAGCGCAGCACCACCACGCCCATCACCATCAATACGTGTCAGGATAATCCCCGTAATACCGACATGTTCGTGGAATGCTTCCGCAGTTTGCACAGCATCTTGCCCGGTCAAACTATCTGCAACCAATAAGGTCTCATGCGGTTTTGCGATAGATGTAATCTCTTTGATTTCAGCCATCAAGTCTTGATCTGCTGTCATCCGCCCAGCAGTATCCAATATGACAACATCATAATCACCAGCCTCTGCGGTAGCCATTGCGCGTTTCGCAATATCTATCGCACCTTGGCCTGATATAATCGGCAGACTTTCAACATCAATTTTATCGCCTAAAATTTTAAGCTGCTCTTGCGCAGCCGGGCGGCGATCATCTAAAGATGCAAGAAATACTTTTTTCCCTTCATATTCTTTCAAGCGTTTTGCAAGCTTACCGGCAGATGTCGTTTTCCCGGAGCCCTGTAAGCCCAATGTCATAATCACAGACAGTTTACGACCCTGAATATCTAATAGCTGTGTTTCCTGATCAGAGCTCTCACCGCCTGATAAAAGCGATATAAGCTCATCATGCACGATTTTGACAACTTGCTGGCTTGGGTCAATATCCTTGATGACATCTAGCCCAACAGCCTTATCGCGCACCGCTTCGACGAGATCACGCACCACGGGCAAAGCCACATCAGCCTCAAGAAGAGAGCGCCTTACTTCACGCAGCGCAACAGCAACATTTTCTTCCGTAAGAGACTTCTGCTTGCCGAGTTTGGAAAAAACATTCGACAAAGAGTCGGCAAGATGATCAAACATAAAAAGCTTTCAAAATTAAGATCACAAATAAAACACAATAAGCGCCGAGGAACAAAACTTGTCACTCATGCGTATTCAGCTATTCACTATTACAATTTTTGTTTTTAAGCAAGGTCAAAAATTTTTCTCTAACATCAACGCGTCAGAATATACACCATCATCATTATAGTATTTTTCCCGACGATGGAAAATATGATAGCCTGACTTTGCATAGAGCTTTTGTGCGGCTTTATTCTCCTCAGAGACTTCGAGAACACAGCGCGTTACCAGACGTGCTTCAATATCAGCATGAAAAGCATTTAAAATATCTGATGCAATATGTTTTTGTCTATGTGATGGATGCACAAACAGGCTATATATTTCTGCCTCATCGGCGATGACCGAAAATATAAGGCATCCCAAAATATCAGAAGCATCACTATATTTCATACCGTAAATATGCGGAGCCTCTAAAAGATCAGCAATATCTTTCTCTGACCATGGTTTGGGAAAAGATAAGCCATGTAGCTTTGAGATATTTGTGTAATCAGAAGAAAAGACAGATCCAATAAGCATATATTATAGTGTAAATTTTTTCTTAGGATATGCAGCATCTGGTGCGCGGAGGTAAATTGGCATATGTGGCTTTTCAGAAGATATATAACGCGCTTTTGGGCCAAATAAGGACGCTCGCGTCGCGGCTATCTCAGTGATAATATCATGTCCCTTTAAATGAGGCTTGAGAAAATCTGCGCCATGGCCTGCAAGATAAAGCGGTCTATCTATAGATATGCTTTTTAGAGTCTCTTCAATTTCGCTTAGCTGTAACAATAAAGGTTCGGTGACAGAAACAAAATCTACTGTGAAGGCCTGGAAATAAAGTGAGGCTCTCTTTGCATTTAAAGCACATAATATAAGTCCACCTTTTTCAGGATCGGCGATAGATAAAGCCAGAGCCTCAAGGCTGGAGAGTGCATGAATTTTTGCCCCAGTAACGGCTGCAAACCCAGTTACAAAAGATGTCCCAGTGCGTACACCAGAAAAACCGCCCGGCCCTGCGACAGAAATGATATTATCAATATTTTCCGGCTTTATATGATGATGCTGCAATCCATCCTGTATAATAGGTGCCAATCTTTCTGCGCTGTCGCCTGCTGTGGCTTCATAGTGATCCAGATAAATTATATCTTGATCGAAAATCGCACATGTTAAATTGCCGTTTGTGCAATCTATCGCCATTGAGACGGACATAGTTTTTGATCCTACTCGATCGCGAGCACCTCAGTGACATCCGGAATATAATGTTTCAACATATTTTCAATGCCAGACTTCAAAGTGATCGTAGAGCTCGGGCAACCAGAGCAAGCCCCTTTTAAGGACACATAAACAATCCCACCCTCATATTTCTTCAGGGTGATATCTCCGCCATCCTGCGCAACCGCTGGCCTGATGCGCGTTTCAATAAGTTGTATAATCAGCTCAACTGTTTCTTTATCAGCCTCGTCAAATTCAATATCTTCTGAAAAATCACTATCAATAAAAAGAGCTTGTCCCGTCAGATAATGCTCCGTAATGACATCAATAATATCTAACCGGACATCTTCCCATGCAACATTATTGCTTTTTGTAACGGAAATAAAATCAGACCCATAAAAAACATATGTCACATCCGCAATATCCATCAGGCGCGATGCCATGACAGAAACTTTTGCATCTTCAGCAGTTTTAAATTCATATGTCCCATCAGAGCCCATAACATCACGGCCGGGAATAAATTTCTTTACGTCAGGATTAGGCGTATCTTCGGTGATAATATACATGTGATTTGCCCTACACAGCTTTACAGTTGAAAGGCCTCTATTTTACGCAGAGGCACTTATAATATCTTCTATATATACGGGCAGCGCGAATGCCGCAAGATGCACTTCCGGTGTATAATAGCGCATTTTCAATGCAGCACGTGCAAAGCGCTCTTTTAGAATATCTATATCAGTTTTACGATAATTTTTATCCGAGGCAAATCCCATCGCCATTTCTCCGAAGGCATATGTCGGAATAGTCGCACGATAACATGTGCCAAAATCAAAAATCTCTCTAAAATAACCGACAGAGTGTTTGAGCTCATCTGACTGCAAAAAAGGCACACCATTTTGCGTTACCAATATACCATTTTCTCGCAAAATACGTTTACAATCTGTATAAAATTCTTTGGTGAATAAAATCTCGCCGGGGCCTTGTGGGTCTGTTGAATCCACAATGATAATATCAAATCTATCTTCCGTCTCTGCAACATATTTTGCACCATCGGCAATCAAAAGATTAAGTTTGGGATTTTCAAACGCACCTGCCGACACTTCTGGTAAATATTCCTGTGAAAAATCAACAACAGATTTATCAATCTCTACCATTGTAATATTTTGCAAATCTGTATGGCGCAACACTTCACGCGCAATACCGCCATCACCTCCGCCTATAATCAGAACAGAGTGTGGCTTATCATGCGCAAATAATGGCACATGCGTCATCATCTCATGATAGATAAACTCATCTCGCAAAGTGACTTGCGTTACGCCATCCAGCATCAACATCCGTCCAAATGTCGGATTGTCAAACAAGATCACATCTTGTAGGTCGTTTTTCGCATGGTAAAGTGTTTTTAAATTCTCATAGCGCGCAGCCACACCCTGATGCAGACGCTCTGTTTGATATTTTTGATCGGACAAAAGATTATGCTCCCTTGCCGCGCAAAACTTCAGAAACCACAACCCTTTGCGGAGCAAAAGCTCTCCGTAGCACTTCTACACATAATTCAGGCTCAGCATCACCGCACATAAAGACATCAAAAGCAGCATATTTTGCCTCAGGCCAACTATGCACAGATATATGACTTTCAGCCAGAACGGCAACCCCACTAATGCCTCCGTTCGGTTCAAAATGATGCAAATGAATATGCAACAAAGTTGCCTTCGCCTCATTGACACAATCGCGAAGCGCTTTTTCCATCAATGATAAATCATCCAGACCGTTCGCCTCATGCAGATCAATAATAATATGAGTTCCGGCACATCTTATACCATTTCGCGTAATGAAATGATCATATCTTTTATCAGAAGATGTTGAAGAAAGAGGGGTATTTTCGTCTCTCGTTCGGGCGGTGCTTGGTTTCAAGGCTTGTGGCCGATCGTCCTTGTCCATTCCCAATTGAAAGAGGGCGGAAGATTTTGACATTTTCAGACCTCACCAATCGGTTGTTTTAAAATTTACTCAAAGCCCTGCCTTAGCCGGACATGTAACCTCATAAACATTAAGTTGTTTGAAATTTTACTGTTTAGATCATCCTTAACCCAATGTCAATCTTGAAAAATAAACTATTTGCGGACTTGCCTCACTGTAAGAGTTCATATAATTTGCATTACATTACGCTTATGGATAGGGGAAAAATGTTCAGGAAAATCTTAATTCTTTGGGGATGCCTTATAGGTGTCTCTTGTGGTGAGGGAAAAGATATCGAATATGTAAGAGACCCTCTTAACCCCGGTCGTCTTATCACCAAGGATAAAGCAGCGCAGATTGGTAAAATTACTGATCTCGGGAAATCTGGTCCTTCGAAAGAAGAGTTCCGCGTTAACAAATATCTTTGGGATGCGTGTTTGGATATTTTGAAGGGTATTCCTTCTGAAAAGATTGAACCTAAAGTTGGGATATATGAAACAGCTTATGTTCCATCTTCTGGTAAGGATATTAAAGTTCAATGTCGTGTGAAGGGGGGGAAAATCCTGAGCAAAAATCTTGAGGTGACTGTCACGGAGCGCAATCCAGAAACAGAGCAAATTTCTTCCTTTTCAGGTGAACAAATCAGAGGACAAATTCTCCTCAGGGCCCGAGAGTTAAAAGCAAATGACATCTGAGCGCTATAATCATCGCACCGCCGAGCAAGAAAATCTTGCTGCCGTCAGTCATTTTATCAAACGCGGCACGAGCAGCAATAAAGATACATCCGAGACCTTTTATTGCTTAGAGATGTTTCCATATCCATCTGGAAAAATCCATATGGGGCATATTCGGAATTATACTCTGGGTGATGTTTTGGCACGGATGAAATTTGCCAAAGGATATGATGTTCTTCATCCGATGGGGTGGGACGCTTTTGGTTTGCCGGCAGAAAACGCAGCTAAAGAGAAAAATATTCATCCACAAAGCTGGACGCTGGAAAATATTGCAAATATGAAGATGCAGCTTAAGCGCTTGGGGCTTTATATTGACTGGTCTTCTGAGCTTGCGACATGTTTGCCTGAATATTATGGTGCAGAACAGCGTATTTTCCTTGAGTTTTTAAAGCATGGGATAGCCTATAAAAAAGAGGCTGCGGTGAATTGGGACCCTGTCGATCAGACTGTTTTGGCCAATGAGCAGGTTATAGATGGGCGCGGTTGGCGTTCAGGGGCTTTAGTAGAGAAGAAGAAGCTCAATCAATGGTTTTTGAAGATTTCTGACTTTGCCGATGAACTGCTTGAAGGTCTAAAAACGCTCAAAGACTGGCCAGAAAAAGTCTTGCTGATGCAGGAAAAATGGATCGGCAAATCTATTGGGGTAGAATTTTCGATTCCTATTCTTTCTGCTGATGGGGAAAATATATGTGATGTGTCTGTCTTTACGACGCGCCATGAGACCATTTTTGGCATGAGCTATGTTGCCCTGTCCATTGAGCATGATTTGATAAAAAAATATGCGCAAGATGATCCTGACCTTCAGGCATTTTGTAAGATCTGTGCGGAGGATGCTGCAAAAGCTGATTATGATGCGGTGGCAGATAAGAAGGGATATAGAACTGCGCTTATTGCGCGTAATCCTCTGAGCGGTGAGGAGGTTCCTGTTTATGCTGCAAATTATGTTTTATCAGATTATGGCTCGGGGGCTGTGTTTGGCTGTCCTGCCCATGATGAAAGAGATTATGAATTTGCACAAAAATACAACATAAATATATGTCAGGTTATTCTTGCTGAGGATGATAAATCTGATGCCCTGCCTTACACTGAGAAGGCTGGAAAAATGATCAATTCGGGATCATTTGACGGTCTCGATATTACAGATGCGCGCAAAAAAATTCTGGAAACATTGCAGCAACAAAAAGTTGGATCGCAGAAAACCACTTATCGTTTACGCGATTGGGGCGTGTCGCGTCAGCGTTATTGGGGGTGTCCAATCCCGGTTATCAACTGCCCCTCTTGCGGAGCAGTTCCTGTCCCGGAAGATCAGCTTCCTGTGACCTTGCCTGAAGATGTTGATTTTAATTGTCAAGGTAATCCATTGGCGGCGCATCCCACATGGAAATATACAAAATGCCCTGATTGTGGTGCCGATGCTGAGCGAGATACAGACACACTGGATACTTTTTTTGATTCATCCTGGTATTTTATGCGTTTTCTTTCGCCGAAAGCCGAGCATTTTATCGATCGTGAGGCTGTGAATAAATATTTACCAGTCGATCAATATATTGGTGGTATTGAGCATGCTGTCCTGCATTTGCTTTATGCAAGATTTATGACTCGCGCTTTATGTAAGATCGGCGCGGTAGATGTGCAAGAGCCTTTTAAGGCTCTCTTTACGCAAGGAATGGTGTGTCATGCAACTTATAAATCAGAAGATGGGCGCTGGCTGGAACCTGTGGAATGTATCAAAAAAGATGGACAAATAATCGAAATATCTTCAGGGCGTCCGGTGACGATGGGGCCATCAATTAAAATGTCAAAATCAAAGAAAAACATCGTTGATCCTGACGAAATCATTCAGCGCTATGGTGCAGATACGGCGCGTTGGTTTGTCTTATCAGACTCTCCGCCAGAAAAAGATGTAGAATGGACCGAAGAGGGTGTTGAGGCTGCTTATAAATTTATGCAGAAATTATGGGTCTTATTATCTCAATCAGGTCAGCCTGAGGGGACAGCAACAAAGGAAACATCGCATAAAATCATGCTTTGCCTGAAAGAGTATGATGCGGCTTTAGAAAAATTCGCCTTCAATAAGGCTATTGCGAAAATTTATGAAATTGCAAATATCATTTCATCAGCACATAAGAAAAATCAGCCGATTGATGCCGGCATTATCCAGAATATTCTCATATGTTTATATGCGATTATTCCGTTTCTCGCGATGGAAATTTATAAGGGCTGGGACTATAAAACAGCTATTCAAGACATGTCATGGCCAGATATGGCAAAGATTTCCGATGTCTCTGATGAGGTTACAGTGGCCGTGCAAGTTCTTGGGAAGTTGCGCGGGACGCTCCTCATTCCAGCCAATAGTGCACAGGACTTCGTTGAGCAGCAAGTGCATGCTTTGCCGGTTTATGATAAATATATTCGTGATAAGACAGTTAAAAAAATTATCTATGTTCCGAATAAAATCATCAATTATGTGGTGATATAATGCTGAAAGCTTTTCCTCTGCTGGCGATGATCTGTATCATGCAGGGGTGCGGATTTAAAGCCGATACGACTTATCTTGAAAAGCGTTCTGCATATCGTGGCGACTGTGAGGGGCTAAAAATCACGGATCGCTATAATTTTACCAATGAAAATGATGGCTCAACGCGTAGGTTATATCAGATTGAAACATTGCCGAATGCCTCCGGATATAATTATCAGATTTCACATTCAAATTTAAGTGATGATAATTTCGTCAATCGCGTGACGGTCAATAAAAATATCAAAGATCGGGTCTGTCAGGATAATTATTTACGCGATGCAAGATTGCTTGACGAGGCGCAATGATAATAAAAGGATCAACATCTGTCACGGGCGTTATTGGTGGCAATATAGCCGGGTCTCTTTCGCCGGTTATTCACAATTATTGGTATGATAAATATGATATAAATGGAGTTTATGTGGCTTTCACTGCGCAAAAAGAAAATTTTGCGCATATTGCAGAAGCCTTATTCGCCTCAGGCATAAAGGGGCTGAATATCACAGTTCCTTTGAAAGAAGCCGCTTTTGATTTTGCGAATGATCTGACAGAAACAGCGCAAAAAGCAGGCGCAGTCAATACACTTTACCCATCTAAAGGGAAAATCATCGGACATAATACTGATGGATATGGATTTTGTAGCGCAGTAAGATATCTATCATCATTTGATTTTAAGAGCGCAAAAATCTTGATTATCGGAGCTGGCGGCGCAGCAGCTGGCGTCATTGAAGGGCTTATGTCTGAGGGTGCTCAGTCTTTTGACATTTTAAACCGCACATATGGGACTGCACTTGCATTAGCTGAACAATTTTCGCAAGAAAATATGTCTATAGAAGCGCTTGAAACCAAGAAGGATCTCCGCGCGGGATATGACCTTATTGTGAACACAACGACCTTAAAGGAGATTATACCAAAAGGTATAAATGACATTCCAGAAGAGGTCTTAAGATCAACATCGCTTGCTATTGACATTAATTATGGATTTTCTCCTAATGCGTTTTTAGCACGCGCAAAATCATGTGGTGCAAAAGTTTGTGATGGTCTTGAAATGCTGTTGCAACAGGCTAGGCCAGGTTTTGCGCTTTTTAATGACACTGATATGCCGGATGCTGATGATGATTTACGGCAAATGTTATTAAAATGCTAAAAATTGCTATTACAGGAAATATTGGGACAGGAAAGTCTCTCGCGCTCAATTTCTTCCGCAAACGAGGCGATGCCATTTTCAGCTCAGATGAGGCCATCGCAGAGATTTATGCCTCTGATCAGCGTTTTTTTGAAAAAATAAAAGAATTTAATCCAGACTTTATTGATGATGATAAGGTTTCCAAGAGTAAAATAAGTCTGTATTTGAAAGATCATCCGGAATTTCTTCCACAGCTTGAAGATATTTTATATCCAATTCTAAAACAGAAAAGAGCTGACTTGGTTGCAATCGCAAAAGCAGAAGACCATAAATTTATGGTTTTTGAAATTCCATTATTGTTCGAAAAACATGCTGATAAAGAGTATGATCAAATTATACTCCTTCATGCGGATCAAGAGCTACGCTGGCAGAGGGTCAAAGATCGCCCCAACATGACACGACAAAAGTTTGAATTTATGAACCGCAGGCAAACCAATTATCTTGATGTTATCAATAACGCAAACCTTGTGATTGATGCAGATCAAGCTCCCTTGAAAATAGAGAATATATTAAGTGACTATATTCAAGAGATAACGGATGAAAAAGGTTTCCCATCCTAAAAGACCAAATACTATCCTAACTCTCAGGAATTTCCCGCTTCTCTATTTTTGATATTAAGAACTGTATCAAAAATAAGCTTTAAATGAGACGTATCCAGCTTTTGTATCTCGGTTACTAGAACAAGGGCATTATAAAGATCACTGCCAAGCTCATTCTGGTTAAACTTTTGCTCATCTTGCACAACCCATTCGCTGATCCTCGTGATTGCGTCCTTTAAGATATAGCTTAGCTCACAATACCCCTCTTTTTTGGCTTCATTTTCAAGATAGAAGAGGCTCGATAAGAAATTTTCTAAATTTATTTCAAGTGCATTTGTGTTAGGCATTATAATCCTCTAAATATTTTTCAAACTCTGTAAGCTTTCCAGGGATATTTTCTTCGGGACATTTGCTTCTAAAAATATCAAGCATATCAAAAAAGCAATATGTCAAAATATTTAAGCAATCACTGCGACATGTATCAATTTCACTGGTACATTGCGCAAGTTGCTGAAGGTGCCTTATAAGCTCCTTTTGAAAATTAGTTTGCTGACTTTGCATTTCTATTGACTGATGATCACTATTACTCATTCTATACTGCTTTCATGAAGTTTACATTTTCGGTACTTGCCCGACCATAGGAGATAACGGGTTCATAAATCCCCGTCATTTTACGGACGTTTCTTAATGCCTCTTGAGTCACATTTACAAACCCTGCTCGAGATTTCTTTCCATCATCCGTTTTCTTTACGTCGCCAATCCAATTGGGCATCCACCCATTTTTTTCAAAGAGATTATTCCAATATATTGGGTACATGACTCCAATAATGCTTCGGATGTTGTTCTGTAGGCCATATTCCAGATATGCCACAATAATTTCTTGTGCAATGCGCTTGCGAAGCGAAAGGCTCGTATTTCTATCAATACAAAATCTTGATCCCTCAAGAATATCAGGTCCCTCTAAAAGGCTTTCAGCTTCATCAACCAGAAAGCCCAGATGGTCTTTTAACATTGATCCATTTATTGTCTGACAGAGTCTGCATGATCCGCGCACAACCAAATCTTCGTCACGCCAAATAAGATATGTCGTTGCAGGATTATCATATTGATCATATTCCATATTTTTAAAAGTTGGCATTGGCCAGCTCTGTCTTTGGATAATTGAATCATAACGCAGCCTATGCTGACCCGCAATTGGGTTTCCAGGAAAAAAGTGATTTGTATCAAGAGTTACGCATTCAATAGTCATAGCTTCTCCATTCATTTTGTTGAATAGAGGCTATGATTTTTTAAATTCTCATGTAACTACACCTTTGTATAGGTTTTGGTAAAGAAACTCATTTTTATGATTAGAATTGTG
>JBCCNR010000017.1:0-12136 GCA_039025725.1 Pseudomonadota bacterium
AAAAATTTAAATGGTAAAGCTATGTCCCGTCGATGTGAATTAACTGGAAAGTCTGTCATGGTTGGTAATAATGTCAGCCACGCAAACAATAAAACCAAAAGAAGATTTCTTCCTAACCTGCAATCTGTACGCTTTTTTAGTGAATCTTTAGGGCGTTTTTTTCGCTTTCGTGTTACTGTGAACGCTGTGCGGTCCGTTGATAAAAATGGTGGAATTGATGGCTTTTTATTAAAGGCTAAAAAAGATACACTTTCACTGAACGCAAGAAAACTGCAAAAGATTATAACTGAAGCAAAACAGCCTTCTTCAGAGGCTGCATAAACATAGCTCAAGCTAGGGTCAGCCCTCATTAAAATGATGTATTCTATTTGCCAATCTCGCTACTCATTGGTAGATATGTGCAAAATAAAAACTTTAAGGTCGCCATCATGCGTATTGCTGGAAATGAAATTCGTCCCGGTCATGTTATTCAATATCAAAACACTCTATGGCGAGCTGTAAAATGTAATGCTGTTAAACCGGGTAAAGGTGGAGCTTATAATCAGGTAGAGCTTAGAAATTTGATTGATGGACGCAAACTCAATGAGCGTTTTCGCGCAGCGGAAAATGTTGAGCGCGTCAGGCTTGAACAACGAGATTTTACTTATCTTTATCAGGATGGTGATGATCTGGTATTTATGGATGATGAAACATTTGATCAGGTTCAGCTCCCGAAAGATTTTTTAGATGATACGCAATTTGCTTTTCTGGAAGAGAATATGAAAGTTATTCTTGAACGACACGAAGAGCGTTATATTGGTTGTACTTTACCGGCACAGGTCACACGAGAAATTTCTGAAACTGAGCCTGTTGTGAAGGGGCAAACTGCTGCATCATCTTTTAAGCCTGCCATATTGGATAACGGCGTAAGGGTGATGGTGCCGCCTTTTGTGACGACAGGTGAGAAAATTGTTGTTTCAACCGAAGATGTCACGTATGTAAAGCGTGCTGATTAATTGTAAATTATTGCAATTATGTATTGATTAGGATTTTATGATGCAATCCGCGCTTTATAAGGTGATATCGCAATCCGTTGAAAAGGCTTTGCGTCCGCTGGGACGGGATATCAGAGAGATTGAAAAATTACAGGTCTCCCGTAAAGGTCCCGGAGATTTTGTAACTGGCGCAGATACCCGAACTGAGCGTATCATCAAGGAAGGCCTTTCTAAAGCACGGCCAGCCTTTGGATTTATCGCTGAGGAGGGGGAAAATAGTGTTGGCTCTGATAAGGATCATAATTGGATTATTGACCCTATCGATGGCACGACGAACTTTATGCATGGTATTCCGCATTTTGGGATATCGGTTGCTTTACAGCATAAAGACGAGATCATTGCAGGCTATATTTTTGATCCAGCGAAAGGCGAGGAATTTTTTGCGGAAAAAGGCAAAGGCGCTTTTTTAAATGGCGATCGTTTGCGCGTGTCGGGGCGAACTGATTTGTCTGAATGTCTGATAGGGACAGGCCTACCTTTTATTGGGTGTGAAGGACATGACAGAACAGAGAGAGAAATCAGTTCTATTATGCCAAAAACGGCTGGGATAAGGCGCATGGGCGCGGCTTCGCTTGATTTGGCGTATGTGGCTGCTGGGCGCTATGATGCTTATTGGGAACATAATCTAAAAGTTTGGGATATTGCTGCTGGTATTCTCATTGTGAAGGAGGCAGGTGGGTCTATAACCACCACTTCGGGCAATCAGGATATGTTAAAAACAGGGGATATTCTGGCATCAAATCAGCATATACATTCTGATATTCAGAAGTTACTCGCGGCCGCCTAGTGCTCTATAATCATTCAAAGCGAGATATAATTGTTATAAGATTTCAGAAAAAGATGACCGTCCAGAAGGCACTAGGCCAAAAAGCACTAGGATTAATTTATCCCTCACGGATCAAGCCCTCCGGAGAAGTTTAAATTTTGGCCTCCGGTGGGGGCGGCGCATAAGCGCGGCCGCCAGTCGGCGGCTCTGGGGAAAAATTGATTTTTAATGAGTATGGTGTACTAGAGGCTTTTATGCAGCATTTTAGTGATTTTTTTGATATTGGCGTAAAATATCACTCTTTTACATTTGAAGAGAGCAATGATCATGAAATTCTTCAAAAACTTCAGCATAAGCTTAAACATCAATCGGTTGATTTGCCTGAACGAGATGTTGCACTCGGTGCGTTTAAGCCTTTCATTCCAGTGAATTTTCATCCGCAAGAGGTTAAAGCTATTGCACCGCTGAAACCACAAAAGAGAGCGGATGTTAAGGCGCCAGCACAAAAGCTTAACCGCACTGAGCGGTCAAATCTTCTGAAAGATATAAGCAGCGCACAAAAAGAAAATATAATCAAACCCATAAAGGTTGATCTTGATAAAGCCTTAGATGATAAAATTTTAGAGGCAGCCTCACTGGCGAAAGAAGCAAAATCTCTCTCAGACCTTTTAGAAGGGGTAAGGCAATTTGAGACCGGCACGGAATTACAACGCTTGGCTGGTCAGCCTATTTTTTACACTGGCGAAGAGAAAATTGATATTCTGGTTATAGGAGATTCTCCTACGCGTGAAGATGAGCAAAATGTTAGGCCCTTTTCTGGCGTGGCTGGAAATATCATGCGAGATGCTTTTCGCTACTGTTTTGACAGCAAAACAGAGCATTCTCAAATTGGATATGCAAATTTAATTTTTTGGCGCCCTTTAACGCGCAATCTGTCGCCGGGGCATTATAAAATGTGTTTGCCATTTTTAAGGCGTCTGATCACTTTATTACAGCCTAAAAAGATTATTCTCGCCGGAGCCCTGCCAGCCCAATATCTTTTAGAAACCCCTGCAACATTAATGACATTGCGCGGAAAAACTCAAAATTTCACCTTGGATGGGCTAGAGTTTCAGGCTTTTGTAACATTTCATCCAAATTATTTGTTGCGCGTTCCAATAGCAAAAAAATATTTTTGGTTCGATATGTTACGTTTTTTTTCGCAGGATTAATTTATGACTAAATTTTCTCTTCATCCAACTTTGGAAAATGATACAATTTTTATGAAAAATCTGGAATTATGTCAGCTCCGTTTGATGAATAATGCGCATATATCATGGCTTATTCTCATCCCGAGAGAAAATGATATAACGCATTTTACTCAGCTAGATCGCGCTTTGCAAAATAAGCTTATGGATGAAGTGAATAATGTCGCTAAGCTTATGGAAAATTTATTTCAGCCTGATCGTGTGAATATCGCCATGCTCGGGAATATGGTTCCACAGATGCATTGGCATATTATTGCGCGCCATGCGGGAGATATATGCTGGCCTGGTCCGGTATGGGGAAATATTCCCGACTTAAAATATAATGCAGAGCAGGTCTCTGCGTTAAAAAATAGTATTTGTAATGTGTTGGAAGATTTATATTGTTGTTAATTGTTTTTATGTTTTTCTGGGGGGATTAAATGCATGTGCGGATAATAAATTCATAAATTACGGCGGCTTGATGAATATAACATTCGTCAATAATACGGGTGATCGCGATTCTGGTGGTTTCGTGACGGGTTATAGTTGGCTGGCGATAGGACGACAGATTCAAAAAGATGAATATATAAAAGCGGATATGGGTCTGTCTTTTGAGCAATCTGATCATGGGCAGATCTTGATCAATCAATCTGTTATTCATTATGAAAGTAAATTTGGTATTTTTTCGATGGGGAGAAAATTAAGCGCCTCTTCGGAATTATTCCGTGACCTGTCTGATTTTGGTGCGCCGGGTGCAGGCAATGACAATATCCCCAGAAGTTTCTTTTTTACGGGCAGTTATCCTGCAAATGTTGCTCAGCAAGTTTCTACTCCGTTTGCGAACAGGCTGGCATATGCTGTATCATATCATGATCATTTTGGTTTAAAGCTCAGCTATGCACCGCATATCCCAGCGGATAATCCGGCAAATTATCGTTATTTCAGTGATGGTGCGGATGTGAAAGATGAGATATCAGTCGCCACATCGGCAGAATGGAGCTGGCGCAATTATCTCTTTGGGATGACAACTGGCATGACGGATGGAACCTTTGATGATGTGCGTCAATTTACAAATGGAGATATTCATTCGCATCAAGTCAGCTTTTATACAAGGCATGATAAAAGCAGTCGTAATTATACGCTCTATGAGGCTGTATATGGGTGTATGGATGGAGACTTTAAAGAAAAAGACTGTAGAGCCAGCTGGCAAATTTCTCAAGTGACAGGACGCTGGATAAAAAGCACTTCTCTCAAAAGGCGTGTTTTTCAAAATGAAAATTACAATGATTATAGTACGGGTCTTATGTATGTTCTGGGGAAGGGAACAAGGATCGGGGCAGAAATGATTTTACGCACAAAGCGCTTTCAGGATCAGCTCAACGGAGATTTGCATTGGAATTTCGGCATGTCACAGAGGTTTTGAATGTATTAAAATCTCTTATTTCTGGGCGAAAATATGCTAGAAGCTGTTCAACAGGGTTAATAAAGATGATTTTTGAGAGATTTTTAGCTGAAAACAAACTAAAAAATCTGTGCATAGTGGTGCTACGGACATATTTTTTAGTGAAGTTTGTAGGCAAAAATCACCAAAAAGGGCTTTTATTAACCCTGTTGGACAGCTTCTATACAACCATAAAATATTATAGGAAATAAGGCTTGTTAAAATGTTGAAAGATTATGCAGCAACAGCTGAGACATCTCGGGGAAGATTATATAATGCCTCTTCAGCGCCGGGACGCGATGATTTTCAACGTGATAGAGACCGCATTGTCCATTCAAAAGCTTTTCGGCGCCTTGCACATAAAACGCAGGTTTTTGTCTATTATGAGGGTGATCATTATAGAAATCGTTTAACACACTCGCTTGAGGTTGCACAAATAACGCGCGCAGTGGCGCGTATGCTTGGCGTAAATGAGGACCTTGCTGAGACCACGGCTTTAGCACATGATCTTGGCCATCCCCCTTTTGGTCATGCTGGCGAAGATGCGCTTGATGCCAAAATGAAAGATTATGGAGGCTTTGATCATAATGCGCAATCTCTTCGCGCGGTGACATATCTTGAAAAGCGTTATCCGCTGCATGATGGTCTTAACCTGACGATTGAAAGTCTTGAAGGTATTTTAAAGCATAATGGTCCGATTGCCACAAAGGAAGAGAATTTACCAAGGGCCATTAAAGCTTTTAAAGATTATAAAAAACTTGATTTACATTTACATGCCGGAATAGAGGCACAAATTGCCGCAATATGTGATGATATTGCCTATAATGCACATGATATTGATGATGGTATGCGTGCGGACATGCTCAATATGACTGCCTTAATGGAAATTGATTTTTGTGGCAATATTATCCGAAATATTCAGAAAGATTACCCTGATATTGCATCATATCCTTTGAAGCATGAATTTATCAGGCGTTTAATTACATATTTTGTGCAGGATATGGTTCAGGCGACAACCGAAAAGTTGAATGAAATCGCGCCCAAATCCTATGATGAAGTACGTCATGCAGGGAAGACACTGGTTGTGTTTTCAGAGGCCGGATATAAAAATAATAAAGAGCTTAAAGGTTTTTTGCTACAAAATATGTATAAACATTTTAAAGTCAATCGTATGACATCAAAAGCAAGGCGCGTAATTTCTGACTTATGTGACATCTATATGAGTGAGCCAAATATTCTCGCGCCTTCTTTATTTGAAGGCAGTGTTTCATCTTCTTTGCAAGAGCGCGCGGTTATTATCACTGATTTTATTGCTGGCATGACGGATAAATTTGCCTTAGAAGAACATAGAAAGTTATTTGATCTGACCTCGGATTATTTATGAGCGTTTTTCGCAATTACAAATATAAAATACTGGCTATCATTCGTGATATGCAGCTTGAAGGAGTGCTGCCAAAAGATATTAAGTCATCGCATTTCTCAGTTGAGCCTCCGCGTGATGAAAAGCATGGCGATCTTGCGACCAATATTGCGATGATTTTTGCGAAGCCTGCGGGGATGAAACCGCGCGATCTGGCAGAAATTATCGCAGAGCATATTTCTAAGCTTCCGGGCGTTACGAAAACCGAAATTGCCGGCGCAGGCTTTATCAATATGTCGCTGGATGAGAGTGAATGGCATAAGGAAATTGCGACCGTCATCAGGTCTGAGCTTGATTATGGCCGTTCACAGATTGGCGAAGGTAAGGTTGTCAATATAGAATATGTTTCTGCAAACCCAACAGGCCCGTTGCATGTTGGGCATGTCAGGGGCGCGGTCTTCGGCGATGCTCTTGCCAATCTTTATGCTTATGCAGGTTATAAAACCATCAAAGAATATTATATTAATGATGCTGGCACGCAGATTGACACGCTCGCCCATTCGGTATATTTGCGCTACCTTGAGGCTTTGGGCGAAGATATCGGAGAGATACCTGATGGATATTATCCGGGTGAATATCTTATTGCATTGGGACAAGACCTTGCTGAGCGCTATAAGGCTGATTTAAAAAACTATCCGCAAGATGAGCGTCATCCGCTTTTATGCGAATATTCTGTCAATATGATGATGCGTCTGATTAAAGAAGATCTGGAAAGTCTGTCCATTCGACATGATGTTTTTACGTCTGAAAAAAAGATGATTGCTTCTGGCGCTGTTGAGGCTGCGATATCAACTTTATTACATAAAGAACTGATCTATGAGGGTGTTCTTGCGCCGCCAAAAGGCAAAAAAATTGAGGATTGGGAGGAGCGCACCCAAACACTCTTTAAGGCAAGCGCATATGGCGATGATACGGATCGTCCCTTGAAAAAATCGGATGGGAATTACACTTATTTTGCAACTGATATTGCCTATCACCATGATAAATTTAAGCGCGGTGCGGATTTGATCGTGAATATCTGGGGTGCTGATCATGGGGGCTATGTGAAGCGCATAGGTGCTGCCATTAAGGCGATCAGCGACAATAAAGCCGAGCTTCAGGTTAAATTATGTCAGATTGTGCATCTTTATAAAAATGGTCAGCCTTATAAAATGTCAAAACGATCAGGGCAATTTGTAACTTTAAAAGATATTATCTCTGAGGTTGGTCCGGATGTTATTCGCTTTATGATGCTGACCCGTAAAAATGACGCGCAACTTGATTTTGACTTCACAAAGGCCACGGAGCAATCAAAAGATAACCCTGTTTTTTATGTGCAATATGCACATGCGCGTGTCTGTTCGGTTTTGGCAAAAGCCTCTGAAGAGCTCAAGACAAACTGCAATCATGCTGAATTTAGCGCAGGTTCAGATTTGTCATTATTACAAGACAATAGTGAGAAAATGCTTATGCGGAAAATTGCGCAATATCCGCGTATCATTGAACAAGCCACTGAGGCCGGCGAACCTCACCGTATCGCTTTTTACCTAGGCGAGCTTGCATCTATGTTTCATGCCTATTGGAATAAAGGCAAAGAGGACATAAATTTACGCTTTATTATTCCTGAAAAACCAGAGCAAACTAAGGCAAGACTCACGCTGATTCGTGCGTTATCATTGGTTATTAAATCAGGTTTGAACATTTTGGGCGTGAAAGCAATCGATCAAATGTAACTTTGACTGCCTCTTTTGTTCAGAAATTAACGCTTACATAAATGGCATTTCATAAAGGACACAAGAATTATGTCATCACTTGACGATAACGGATTTAAGCCTTCTGTGCCTCTTGGTGCAGCGACAGCTCCAGCTGCCAAAGGCAATATTGCACAACTCTTTGAAAATGCTGGCCTGAAATGGGCCGGGGCTGGTGCATCCCTTTTACTTTTTGCAGGAATTATCGGTATATCATATTCTATCGGTTCTGATGATGCTCAAAATGGAGCAATCCCGATTATCGTCTCTGAAGGCACGCCGATAAAAGTCCGACCGCAAGATCCGGGCGGCAAGCAATTTCCTTATCAAGATATGACTGTTTATCAAAATCTACGCGGTGGTGATGGGCAAGTTGAAAAGCAAGTTGTGCTCGCTGACCCTCCTGAGGTTCCAAGCGAGTTTTCACCTGCTGAGAAAATGGCTCTTGAAGAGGCTGCGCGCCTGAGTGAAGGCCTTGATGATGGCGCAATAGAGGCTGTTTCGGCTCCGGTTGGATCGGACATAGAAAAAACACCGCAGAAAAATATTCCGCAATTTGCTTCACTTGTAAAAGATAGTAAGCCTGTTGAAGATACAGCTGAAATAGTCTCTGAGGTCAAAAAAAATGCTCCTGCTGACATGCAGAAAAACTCTAACGCTATGGCTCCTGCCAAAAATAAACCTATAGCCAAAAAAGCTCCGCAGATGGTACAAAAAAAAGCTGAGGTCGCGCAGAGAACCTCAACTGGCCCTTTTTTGCAAGTCGGAGCATATCGCTCTAAATTAGAAGCAAAAAAGGCATGGAAAACAATTTCTGCAAGATTTGGTTCTGTTTTAAAGGTTGATAATCATATGATTGTCAAGGCCGATCTAAAAAATAAGGGTACATTTTACCGCCTTCGCGTTGGACCATATGCCAGCAAGAATGCTGCTGTGAATGTTTGCTCTTCCTTGAAGGCTAAATCACAGGGCTGTATGTTCGTGATGCAATAATCTTTTAACCCGAGCTATGAGAAGAGCAAGCATCGCCACGCACATCATTGCGAGCGCAGCGAAGCAATCTCTTTACTTATAAATACAATAGATTGCCAAGGGTGCTACGCACCTTCGCAATTGACGAGGGTTGTTATATGATTTTTCCTAATCCATAGTTCGATTTTTAGATAGCGCGCATGAGTTTAGGGAGGTCTCCTAACTGACTTGTTGCATGTTTCATGAAAAAATTACGCAAATAAGGTGTCTCATTGACGATTGCCAGACCGCAGCGTCTTAAATAAGTCAGTGCAATATTATTATTCGAAAACAACCAATCCAGACGATCAGTCACGCAGCCGAGTAGGAAAATATCGCATTGTCTTTTGCGATCATATTCTTTCAAAAGCACATCGCTTCCATAATCTAAACCAACTTGTAAATATTTTTCAATAAGATCAGTCAGCACACCAATATCTCTTAGGCCCAGATTAAAGCCCTGCCCTGCAATTGGGTGAATACCATGGGCAGCATCACCAATCAGAGCAATCCTTCGATCATAAAGCCGTGAGACCTTACTGAATGTAAGTGGATAAGAAATAATTGGCCCAGTTTGCGTTAATGCACCTAGACTATCTCCAAATCTGCGCCTGACTTCGTAAAGGAACACATCTTCCGGCTGCGCAATCAACGCATCAGCAACTTCAGTGCGCTCTGTCCAGACAAGCGATGTTTTATATCCTTTTAAAGGCAACATAGCAAATGGCCCAGAGGGAAGAAAGAACTCTTGCGCGATGCCCTCATGGTCTTTCTCATGTAGAATAGTCGTGACAATCCCTTTCTGATCATAGGATTTCCTTGCCACTGAAATATCCGTCATAGAGCGCACAAATGAATTGCGCCCATCTGCTGCAATCAGGAGTTTGGCGTCATAAATGCTCTTTTGCGTTTTCAAAGCTATTTTTTCACGCTCATAAGAGATATCTTCAATATGCTCTTCGAAAAGCATATCAATCTGATCTGATGCGTTGATTTCCTCTTGTAAAACGGCTCTAAAATCAGGATTTTCAACAAAATATCCAAGCGGTGTCTCGCCCAAATGACGATGATCAAAATGTAAAAAAAAGCTGGAAGCCCCCCCCCTTACCGTGCCATCACTGACGATGATATCATTTATAGGCTGCGCAAAAGGCTCTAACTTGTCCCAAATCTTAAGATTTTGCAACATGACAATCGATGCACTGTTCAAAGCTGTATTACGGCCGTCATATTCTTTTTTTGTAAGGTCTGGTGCCGGAGCTTTTTCAATAATAAGAGGGCTCAGACCAATCTTAGCAAGGCATAATGCCATCACCATCCCAGCCATGCCACCACCTGCGATGATGACATCATATGTTTTTTTTGCGTTGCTTTTCATAATATTCCGAAGATTTTTCAGACATCTTACCTAGTAATGATAGCATGTGAAGTATGCCCTTACGAAATAGGTACAGATTTTACCAAAATCATCACTGGCTTATATGTCTCAGATTCTTATGTCATGTTATACGCTTAGCGTAAGATCATTTCAACGCATGGCAGTCTACCAGCCAAAAATATCTTTAACCTTACTGAAAAAGCCATCACGATCAGAATAATTATTCTCGCCATTACTGTCAAATTCACTGAGAATTTTCGCTTGCTCAGGAGAGAGATTGACAGGCGTTTCAACAAATATCTCAATATATAAGTCTCCACGACGCGTGCTACGTAAATATGGCATTCCCTTATCACGCAGGCGAAATTGTTTGCCTGTCTGGGTGCCTTCCGGAAGAGTAATACGCGCCTTGCCTCCGTCAATGGTTGGAACGTCAATCTTTCCCCCCAACGCAGCAGTAACCATAGAAACTGGTACGCGACATTGTAAGTCAGCCTCAGCACGCTCAAAAATTGGATGATCTTTAATATCAATGAAAATATATAAATCCCCCTGAGGGCCACCGCGCGCCCCTGCCCCGCCTTCACCGCTCAGGCGTATACGTGTACCATCATCAACGCCGGCCGGAATATTCACATCAAGTGTTTTGTCCCGTGAGACCTGCCCCGTACCAGAACATTTCCGGCATGGATTTTTAATGATATGCCCCTCTCCGTTACAGGTTGGGCATGTGCGCTCTATTGTGAAAAAACCAGATTGTGCTCGCACCGTTCCGCGCCCACCACATGTCTGGCATGTGACTGGCTTAGACTTATCAGCACTTCCGGTTCCGTCACATGCATCACATTTTTCTGCTGACGGTATTTTAATTGAGGTTTTCTTACCTGAAAATGCTTCCTCAAGCGAGACCGTCATATTATAACGCATATCCGCACCGCGCTGTGCAGCGCTGCCACGCCCGCGCCGGCGTCCCCCTCCCATCATTTCACCGAAGAGGTCTTCAAAAACATCGCCGAAATCACCAAACCCAGCGCCGCCTCCGCCGCCAAAGCCACCACCGAAACCGCCTCCGGCTCCCATGCCACCGCCTTCAAAGGCAGCATGTCCAAAGCGATCATAGGCAGCACGCTTTTCAGCATCTTTTAAAACTTCATAGGCTTCATTGACTTCTTTAAATTTTGTCTCTGCATTCGGATCATCACGATTTTGATCAGGATGGAGCGCCTTCGCTTTCTTACGAAAAGCCTTTTTCAATTCAGCTTCCGAAGCGCCACGTTGCACGCCTAAAACATCATAATAATCCGGTTTTGACATATGATATATTCCACATTATTTTCGTCTAAAGGATTATGCACCATACAAAATCCCCACACACCCAAAATTTTCTAAAGGCCCCTTAGAAGCCTTTTTTAATTAATTCACTACAAAATCGTTACTATTAGCCAATATTCTAGAAGAACTGGTCTGAGCAAAGTCTAATACTAGGCGCCTTAATTCATTTTCCATAATGTACCTATCATAATTATTATATATCAAGCACCTTAAAGTGATTTCTCTCACGCCAGTTGGCTAACGCCAACGGCTCCGAGGGGGCGCGCAACTATGCGCGACGCCCAGTCGGGCGCTCTACCAAAAGCACTTAATAAAAAATCACTTAGAGCTTTTGGTATAAGATAGACAAAATTAAGCAGATTTTTCCTGCTTATCTTCATCTACCTCTTCATATTCTGCATCAACAACATCTTCAGCATCCTGTTTATCAGCCTCTTCAGAAGATGCTCCGTCAGCGGCAGCATTTTCTTCCTGTTGTTTATACATCATCTCGCCAATTTTCATACCAGCTTGCAGAAGCGTTTGCGTCTTGGCCTGAATATCTTCTAAGCTTGCATCTTCTTTATCAAGCAAGTCTTTCAGCTCATTACGCGCAGTTTCAATAGCCTCTTTATCGGCAGCTTCAAGCTTATCGCCATATTCGCTTAGATTTTTCTCAGTCTCATGAACCATACTGTCAGCACTGTTGCGCGCTTCGACGATTTCCTTGCGCTTTTTATCAGCTTCAGCATTGGCCTCAGCATCTTTGACCATTTTTTCAATATCATCATCAGATAACCCACCTGAGGCCTGAATGCG
>JBCCNR010000018.1:0-12023 GCA_039025725.1 Pseudomonadota bacterium
ATCCGAGTATCCAATGGGAATAGATTGCTCCCACTACCCCGAGGGGAATATTTGCCACAATCACAAAAGGCGCAATATAGCCCCTTAGCTGGACAGCCAAAATTGCAAAAATCACAAAGATCGCGAGAAATGTATTGGTCTTGAGAGAAGAGAGATCATCTGCGCGCTCGCGGGTTTTCCCTTCATAGGAATAGCGCAAATCAGGATATTTCTGCATGATATCCGGCATAATATCTGTATCGATTGTGGACATGACCTCATCGGTTGTGCGTATCGTTTCATCTATATCCCCAAGCAGCGCGATAATTCGGCGTCCGTCAACCGAATTGATCTGAGAATAGCTTCTTTGTTCTTTAATAAGAGACATGTCTCGTAGGGCTGCGCGCTCACCATTCGGCAATTTGATTTTAAAATTATTCAAAATTGTTTGTGTTTCACGTTCAGCCTCTGGCAGACGCACCATAATACGCACTTCATTGCGGCCGCGCTGCACTCTGGTGACTTCATATCCATTAAAAGCAGACCTTAAAGCCACACCCAAAAGAGCCGGCGACAAACCTGCCGCATATCCTGCCGGAGAGACCTCAAAATCATATTCTTTCTTTCCCTTTTCGACATTTTCTTTCAGAGTTGTCACACCTTCAATGAGAGATATTTGCGCAAGCAACTCTTTTGCAGCCCCTTCAAGCGTAGAAGAGTCTCGATGCGATAATTCAAGCTGAATATCAGGCTCAAGACTTAACAAGCTGCTTTGAAATTCCAGATTGCGTACCCCCGGAAGCCCTCCTGTGGCGTCTCGCCAATATTTCTCAAATGCAAGCGCAGAAAAATCACGATCATCTGAATCAACAAGCTGCACATTTACGCGCGCCAGATGATTGCCGGCTGCTGAGCTTCCAGCGCCTCCGGGCCCGGCCTCGGCGGTATTTTGCCCGATGGTCATGGTGATATTATTATAAATAGGTGTATCTGTAGCAAAATGCGCGAGACTATCCTGAAGCGCATCATAAATTTTTTCTGCATTTTTCTGCGTATCTTCAAAAGCCGTATCAATAGGCATCTCCAAAATCGCAGTGACGCCTTTGCTTTCAATCGTTGGAAAAAATACAACGCGTATCATTCCGGTAGAGACTGCCAAAAATCCAACCAAAATAAAACATAAGACTCCGGCCATTGTTGCATAACGATAACGCATTGTATGACGCACAAGGGGCTCTAAGGTGTTTTGAGTAAATTTCGCCAGACCCTCATCAACTTTTTTCTGAATATCTTTTAGAGCTCCGCGCGACCATCTGCTGTCGGAAGACAAGTGTGCAGGCAATATAAAATACACCTCCACCAGTGAAATGAATAAAATACAAATAACAATGATTGGAATGACCTGTAAAATCTGGCCAAAAGTTCCGGTGGTGAATAAAAGCGGTATAAAAGCCAAAATAGTCGTCATCACCCCAACAGTCGCAGGAGAAATCACATTATAAACACCGCGAATGACAGCATCATATTTTTCATCTTGAGGCTGAGGATTTTCTTGCTCATAGAAAATATTTTCTCCGATGATGATTGCATCATCCACCACAACACCAATTACGATAATCAGCGCAAAAAGCGTGATCATATTCATATTCACGCCCAGAAAATAGCTGATCATTAAACCGCCCAAAAAAGAAATCGGAACCCCCATCGAAATCCAGAAAGCCAGTTTTAAATCAAGAAACAACAGCAAACATATAAAAAGCAACACAAAACCACTTAAGGCATTTTTGATCATCAAATTGGTGCGATCTTTAAGAGGATTGGTGCTATTTTTCTTCACATCGAGAGAGAGTCCTTCAGGCAGGTCAAGCGTCTTCAGATATTGATTGATCTGATCTTCCATCATAATCACATCTTGTCTGGCATTGCGCGTGACAGATAGCGTCAGGGAAGGCTTGCCATTATATTCATTGATAAGATGACTGTCATCAAAGCCATCACGTAAAGTTGCAATATCTTTTAATCGCAGGACAGTTCCATCCGGCAAAGCGCGAATAATAATATCGGCAAATTCATCCGCATAATAGCGCCTTTCCTGCACGCGCAATAAGGTGCTGCCAGCGCTGGTGTCGATGAAACCAGCCGGGAAATTCTGCGATGATCCTGCAATGATTTCTCCGACTTCAGCATGGCTGAGATTATATTTCTCCAGCATCTCGGAGGAAATTTCTATCGTGACTTCACGGGCGCGTCCTCCGGTGATTTTCACATCATTCACCATTGGTAAGTTCAGTAAATCCTGTTCAATGCTCTCTGCATAATCATGCAGCATATTTTCAGATACATCCCCTGATAGCGCCAGTAACATCAAAGAGCTTTTAGGCTTAATTTGCTGTATAACAACATTTTCTGCATTTTGCGGAGGGAAATCAACAAGCCCATCAACTTCATTGCGGATGTCATTATAGACATCATTTGAATCAGCTTCTTCTTCTAACTCTGCTGTGACAGAGCCCATATTCTCCATGGATAATGCACTAACGCGCTTTATACCATCAACACCCAAAATCGCTTCTTCAATACGGCGCGTAATGCCCTCTTCGACATCATCAGGCGAGGCGCCCGGATAGGAAACGCTCACTGTAATCATTTTGGGATCGATTGTTGGAAAGATCTCGCGATTCATCACGCCAAGAATCAAATATCCTCCCAACAGGAAAAACACCATCAATAAATTCGCAGCAACATGATTTTGCGTAAACCATGCAATTAAGCCCGAATATTTGCGTTCATTCTGCATATGTCTCATTATCTTTGCGTATGATACGGACTTTCATCCCATCCAACAAACCACGCGTTGGCCCTGTCACAAGCTGAACATCTCCGCCAAGGCTTTTGACATAAATATCCTTATCATCCGTAGCCAGAATATCAGCCCTTATGTAAGACACTCTGTTATCGTCACTTAAACGATAAATCATATTATTATCCGCCAAAAAGGCTTCATTTAAAATATAGACTTTATATGACGCCTTTGAAACAAGTTTTGCTCTGATAAACATGCCCGGACTGATGAAAGGTAATGCTGATTTTTCAGGCTTAAGAAGCACCTCCCGCGCGCGGTTGCTCTCATTTAAAATATTCTGATAGCGATCGATTGTGGCAGCAAAAACCCTATCATCAACATAAATTTGCGCAGTAAAACCCTCAAGGTCAATATCCATTGTCTCATCCTGTGAGAGCTGAATCTTAACCTCCGTAGCATCACGAGAATAAGCTTGCCCATATGTCTGACCTGCTGTGACCAATGTGCCCGGTTCAATGTTACTTTCTTGAATAATCCCATCAAATGGAAGCTCAAAAGAAGTGTAAGATAAATTTAGTTTTGCACGCTCTAAAGTGCTTTCTGCCTCTTTAATGGCCGCGCGCGCCTGCATCAATTCTGGCTTTTTCGCCACCAGATCTGGAATAGGCTGATCCGGATAAGAGAGCGCCCATTCCTGCTGGGCAATATTGGCCTCCGCCTGCGCGAGGGCATAATCAGCCTTTGCACGCTCAAGCTGCGCTTCGGCAGATTTGAGTGTCACACGATAATCATCCTGATCTATTTTAAAAAGAATCTCACCCTTTTTAAAGCTTTTACCAGATTGCATTTTCTCACTGACCCATTCCACGCGCCCCCCAACACGCGGACTGATCGATACAAAATTGCGCACAACAATATTGGCCGGAAAAGACATTTTTAAAGGGATATCTTGCTCCTGAATGGTGCTATATTGCACCGTACGGACCGGATTGCCCGAGCTCTGAATTTTTGGGCGGTCTTTGCTGAGCTCAAAAGTAAAATATAAAATATAGGTCAGAATAAAGAAAATCAGTATCAGAAAAAGCTGAAAATATCTCTGAAAGAAACTGTTCCATTGTTGCATTAGGCTTGTCCATTTTCTTGAGTGGCTGCGCCGATACTATATCGTCCCATCTCCAGCAAAAGATCAGCATATCTATCCCCAATATCACGTCTTGCGGTCAGATAAGTAATTTCAGCATCCAGAGACCGTGTTTGTATATCAAGAAACCGATCAAGCTCCAAGCGCCCGGCAAGATAATTCAGCTTCGCATTTTCTAGATTATCACGCGCAGCATGTAAATTTCTTTCAGCAGAAACCAGTATTTTCTCTGCCTGAAGCAGCGATTGATGCGCCGTGAAAAGCCCGTTAATCGCCTCTATCGCAGCCTCGCGATAATCAATCTCTGCGATGTCTGCTTCGGCCTCGGATAATTCTAAATTGGCCCGGTTTTGCCCTCCGTCAAATAGAGCCTGCGTTAGACTTCCCGTTAAGGCTCTGGCATAATTTTCTTTGCCAAGCATATCTGAAAATTGTTGCGCAATATTATCTACAGAAAAAGACACTGCCAGCGCCGGAAATAAAGCCGCAAAAGACGCATCTATATTCGCAAAAGCAGCCTCTAAACGCGCATTTGCTGCCATAATATCTGGTCTCTGGTCAAGAAAACCAATGGGTAACGATGTCGCATGCACATAGTCAGGCAGAGCAGGAAAATCATAATCTTTCATATTTAACTCTGACATGCGTTGCCCTAAAAGCGTTGCATAAGCATCTTTTGCCGTGATCAGACTTTGCTTGAAAGTTTCTGTATTTGTACGCACATTTTCAAGATTTTGCTTGCTGCTTAAAATATCAGACAGGCTCACACGGCCATATTGATAGCGAAGCTCGGTAATTTGCAAATTGCGCTCCGCTATTCTTTCATTTTCAAGCGCAATATCAACAGTTTTTTGCGCGTAAATCAACTGATGAAACGCCTTGATGAAATTATTATCCAGCGTAAGCCTCAGGGCCTCACTGTCGTAATATGCTGCAAAAACATTTTCTTTGGCCTGATCTCTCAGGGCGCTTAACCGTCCAAATGGATCAATATCAAAAGAAAGCGCAGCCCCAACACTATAAGACGTAAATTCATTCGGCGGAAAAATAAAGCCCCCTCGATTGCGCGTGCTCTCTATGGTGCCAGTCAAAGCCGGCCATAAAGCACCATAGGAAAGGCGATAATTATTCCTGCTGATTTCAAGATTTTTCTCTATCCTCTTAAGGGAAAAATTCTGTGTGTAAAGTGTTGTTATGTCCTCTTGCGGAAAATAAGACTGTTCAAAAGTCGGGTAATGTTTTCCCAGAAGCTCTGTGATCTTTTTTTGTGCCGGATCTTCTTGCACAGGCATGTCCGGGCCATCCGTGATATTAAAAGAGCAGCTGCTCAAAAATATCAGCATAAAAGAAGTAAGGCATATTTTAAAATGTTGCATTTTAAGCCCCTTCATTCCCTATCAGGGTGACCTCTACAAGACCGGCAACGGCATTTGTCCGATAGACTTTACGTGCCGTTTTAAGCATATCTATTGTGATTGGTCGATAGTCCAAAATGCGATCAGACATATTTTTTAAAGTAATACCCTCAATACACCCCTCAGAGGGTGGTGGTGTAAAATATTGCTTATCCGCTGTCTCTATAAGAAGATTGCCAATAGTAAAACAGGTCGGCCGGCCATGATGATTACACATAATTGCATCGTCCGCACCATATGAAAGCGCCTCATCCATCGCAAGAATATTCTCCTGGTAAGACCCGATTGCTTTTATACGGCTCAGTGGACTATCTGCGTTTCTTCGAAAAGATGAGATGATAGACTTTATATATGGTTTTTGCGGAGGAAACTTGCCAAACGCCACCACCAAAGAAGCCTCATGCTTCGGGTCAATTTTCAAACCACGCTCCGATTGCCCCCGCGAAATTGTAACACGCACAACACCATCTGCGCGATGCGCCGTGGCACATAATTTTTCGATGATCATTTCTATATGATCCATATCAATCGGCTTATTGATCTTTAAAATTTGCATTGCAAGTGATAAGCGTGAAAGATGATCAGACAAAAACACAGCCCTTTTTTCACGAATGCAAATCGTTTCAAAACATCCATCCCCTAATGTAAACCCTCTATCATTTGGAAAGATCATCCCCTCCGCAGAGTCATAATATCTCCCACCATGATAAAAGACAGTATCAGAGCGAGATTGCATCACTCAATATCTTTCAAAAGACTAACAAAATGCGGAATATTGCGCGGTGAAATCGAAAAATCTCTGACACCTACATCCAAAAGCGGCCTGATAATATCAATATGCGGCGCCTCTCCGCATAAACATACCGGAATTTGCGCATCGGTAGCAGCCTTAACACTCATGTCAATCAGGCGAATAATGGCCAAATCAAGCTCTCGGAAATAATTTTCCCCAGCCTGACGAGAACGATCACGAATCATCGTAAATTGCGTCAGGTCATTGCTGCCAATCGCAAAAAAATCACACTCTTTGGCAAAGATATCCGCACATATCGCCGCCGAAGGAACCTCAATCATAATGCCAATATCAGGCAACTGAAAATCATCAGAGAGCTTTTTCTCTCTCATTAAATCATCCCGAACAGACGCAATAAGCGCCTTACTTTTCTGTAAATCTTCAATGGTCGTAATCATAGGAATAAGAATACGAAAGTGACCATGCTGACTGGCACGCAAAATAGCCCGAATATGCGGTATAAAAATTTCCCGATGCTCAAGGCAAAAATTAATCCCGCGGAGCCCCAAAATTGATTGCGCATCTTTAGGAAAATAAGGCTCTAAAACAGGCGGAACCTTATCACCACCGACATCTAACGTACGAATAGTGATCACCTGATCAGGCAACCCCAAAGCAATATTTTTTAAAATATCATATTGCTGATCTTCACTCGGGACAGACCGTATGGCCTGAAAAAAAAGAAACTCCGTCCGTAAAAGCCCAACCCCCTCCGCGCCATTCTCTTTTGCAATCTCAATCTCATCCGGTAACTCAATATTGGCGCGTACCTTAATATTTAACCCCGATGCCGTATGATAAGGCGGTTTATTCTCCGCAGCAACATGCGCCTTGAGCTGCTCCTGTTTAATCTTATCCTGAATGATTTTTTGCTGCCTCTTATCCGGCGCAATAAATAGCTCTTGCCTATCCGCGTCAAACCCAACAACATCCCCTCTTTTGAGAGTCTTCAGCGTATCCCCAGCATATTTTAACAACGGAGTCGCCGATGCACGCGCTAAAATCGCCGTATGCGAAAAACCACCACACTCCGCAACAATCACCGCAATCGTCTTTTTTGCAATCAAACGTATCATCTCAGCCGGACCAATTTCATGCGCAATAATAATCGCATTTTCCGGTATAGTCTCAGAGATACGCTCACTGCCGCGCTGCAAAATCGTCAATAACCTATTTCCTAACGCACGAATATCCGCCGCACGATCCATCATATAACGATCAGATGTCCCATGATAACGCCTCGAAACCTCCGCGACAGAATCCTCTATGGCAGCCTCAGCATTAAGCTCTGCATCCCTGATACGCGTTTTGATCATCCTGATAAGACGCGATTCAGATAAAGCCTTAATCTGAAAATCAAGAATATCCTGAAAATCATCCTCTGAAAATTGCGCGTAACTTACCTTCAAATTCTCAAGGTCAGCTATCGCCTGCTGATTGGCAATGCCAAAACGAGTCAGTTCCGCCGGAATATGCGAACGGCGCAAAATATATCGCGGAATATCAAAACCACTGCGAATAATCGGATAAACTTCGCCAATAAAACTGCCGCCAGAAAAACTCGTGATCCCCTGAATTGCCATCATGACCACTTTTATGTCTCTTCGTTGAATTTATTGCCCAGAAGCTCCGTCAAGGCAGAAAGCGCAGCCTCTGCTTGTCCCCCCGTTGCTTTCACATGAATTTGCGTCCCATGCGCAGCCGCAAGCATCATCAAACCCATTATAGAAAGTCCAGAAACGGTCACCCCATCTTTTTCAACAGTAATCATAGTATCAGCAAATTGTTCAACACATTTCACAAATTTCGCCGACGCACGCGCATGAAGCCCTCTTTGATTTTGAAGCGTTAAAGTTGCCTCCAACGGAGTATGATCTTCTGGCATAGTTATCCTGTTTTTTCTAACTTTTACCAGAAAGTAAAACTATGTCACACAAAAAGATTCAGACACCTAACTTCGTGATGATAACATATGAATCAGGCCCTTATGAAATAGGTACAAACTTTGCCAAAATCATCACTGGCTTAGGTGTCTCAAAAGATTATGCCGTATTCTTCAAAGAATGATAAATTTCCAAAGCCTTGTCACGCCCCGCCTTCAAATCAACAAGCGGCTTATCCGGATAATGCCCGTTAAATTTTATGCCCTCTTCCCACGGATCGTGAATATGCACATATTTAATATGCATTAGCTCAGACACATGGCGCTTAATATATTCCCCCTCCGGATCAAATTTCTTGGATTGTAAAGCAGGATTGAAAATACGAAAATAAGGCGCAGCATCGGCTCCCGATCCCGCAACCCACTGCCAGGACGCAACATTGCTGGCAACATCAAAATCAACCAGATTATCCCGAAACCATGCCTCCCCATGACGCCAATCAATCAATAAATGCTTCACCAAAAAACTGCCAACCAACATACGCGTGCGATTATGCATATATCCCGTACTCCGGAGCTCTCGCATGCCAGCATCGACAATAGGCACTCCCGTTTTGCCCTGCTTCCAGGCCTTAAACCACTCATCATTATTCTCCCATGGGAAACGATCCCACTCTGACCGGAAATTTCGCGTCTCCATATGCGGATAGTGAAATAAAAGATAATAAGAAAATTCACGCCATAAAAGCTCGCTGATATAATGCGCCTTCCCTTTCGAATCCGGAAAATCTCGTATCATATATAAAATACGCCTAGGCGTGATCATACCACGCGCAAGATAGGGCGACATACGCGAAACATAATTCTTGGCAGGAAAATCACGACCTGTCTTATAATCCCCAAGCGCAAAATCCGCAAACTCTCTCAGGCGCTCATGGGCGGCATGTTCAGAAATATCCCACTCACGCCGCATATCCACAGCCCAATCTGGATTTTGTGGCAAAGGAAATAATGCAGAAATCTCCTCAGTTCTAATATGATCTGTCGCGTAAAAAGACATATTTTCAGGACAATCTAACGGATTATCATCCAACCCCTGTTTCTCTGCTGCGCGCCTGAATGGTGAATAAACCTTATAGCTATCTCCATCCATGGTTTTAACTTCATGCGGTTCTTTTAAAAGAGCAGCCTTAAAACTTTTTACATCAATATTTTCTGACTTTAGAAAAGACTTTATTTCTGTATCTCTGCTGATCTCCTGCGGCATATAGAGACGGTTCCAATAAACAGCCTCTGCCCCAGTCTCTGCAATCAAGGACTTTAAAATCGTCAGCGGGTCTCCTGATCTTATCAGCAACTGCCCGCCCTTATCCGCCAAGGATTGCGCCAAAGATGTAAGTGCATAATGCATCCACCATCTGACCGCCCCCCCTTTATAATAATCCTTACACCCCGTCTGAGTATCATCAATGAAAAGACATATTAGGGGACGGCCTGTTTCATGCGCTGCCACAAAGGCTGGATGATCATCCAGACGCATATCATTACGAAACCAAACAATGACAGGGTTTTTCATGCAAACAATACTTCATCATAAATTTATGTACTTAAGTTATACGCATACAATACCAAAAGTCTTAAATAAATTATTAAGTGCTTTTGGTAGAGCGCCCGACCGGGCGCCGCGCATCGTTGCGCGCCCCCTCGGAGCCGTTAGCGTAAGCTAACTGGCGTGAGAGAAAAAATCACTTTAAATTTCTTGATATATAATAGTTATAGTGGATACAATACCGAAGATGAATCAAAGCGCTTGGTATAAAATCATTATTATCTTACGATAAATTCCGCATGAAGGGCTCCGGAGGCCTTTATTGTTGATAAAATATCAATCATATCACGTGGCCCTACACCCAAAGCATTTAAACCCGCAACAAGGTCTGATAAGGTCGTTCCTTGTCGTAAAACCGTGATTTTCTTCTCACTATCCTCATCAATGCCAACGCTGGTTTGCGGTACAACAACAGTATCTCCATTTTCAGAAAATGGCGCTGGCTGCGAGATAATAGGGGTTTCAAGAACCTTAACCGTCAAAGACCCTTGTGAGACTGCAACCGTAGATATACGCACATCTGATCCCATCACAATAGTCCCTGACCTTTGATCAACAACAACTTTGGCCGCATTATCCGGAGCAATTTTAAGATTTTCAATATCCGCCAAAATCATGGCATTCGCCCCCAATTTACCTTTAGATTGTATCTGCTGTATATCCAGATTTATTGTGCCTGCATCCATCATTTCTGCAACATTCATTTTATAACGGGCATTTATTACTTCGGCAACGCGGTAAGCCGTTGTAAAATCAGGGCTTCTGACCGCGAGTTTGATATTTTGTAAATCATTAAAGTTAAACGCAATTTCTTTTTCAACCCGCGCTCCGCCCGGTATAACACCTGATGTCGGTACACCTTTGGTTATTTCAGCATTGGCTCCACCTGCCGATAGCCCCCCTGCGAGAATTTGTCCCTGCGCAACAGCATATATCTGACCATCAGCCGCATTTAAAGGAGTCATAATAAGCGTTCCACCAAGCAATCCCTTTGCATCCCCAATCGCCGAGACTGTCACATCAACTTGTGAGCCGGAACGCGCAAAAGGTGGCAAAGTCGCCGTCACCAAAACAGCCGCAACATTTCTTGGTCGGAAATTTTCACCGGAAACATTTACGCCAAGGCGCTCAAGCATATTTTGTAAAGCTTCTTCTGTATAAGGAGAATTCGCAACTGAGTCACCAGTGCCATTTAAACCAACAACCAGGCCATATCCAACAAGGTCATTTCCTCTCACGCCCTGAATATCTACAATATCTTTAATACGCGCCGTCGAAGCATGAAGAGGGCTAGATAATGTAAGGATATATAAAGGAAGCGTTAACAACGATAAGATAAAAAATCTTATAAATGACACAAAGGGTTCTCCGGCAAACTGATCATATTTCTATATGTGTCAATTATATTGCCAAAGAAAGCTTAAAGAAGCTTAAAGAAGCTTATGGATTAATCATCGCTGCTGTCATCAGAGCTGCTATTTACTAGATCACCAATCTTCATTTTCGAAATACCACCTTCAACGATACTTTGAATTTTATTGGTCTGATCGGTCATGTTCTTAACCTGCGTATCCACACTTTGTTCCATTAAGCTGAACAAATTGTGTTGATGTTTCGCATCCTCATTTGCTTGCTCCATATTCTTAATTTGTAAATCTTGCGTGACATTCACTAAAGCCTCATCAAGGCTAACATCGCTGTTTTCATTGATATAATTTAACAGTGCTTCGACCACAGTGTATACAACGTCCGCATTGACTTGCCCAGTATTAGGATCCATGGCAAAGCCTAAAAGGTCCATTAACTTTTGATTATCTGGTACTTCAGATAAATAGTGTTGCAAGAAGTTATTGACATCACTCAGTGTGGAATCGAAGCCACCCATAGTATCGAAAATTGACGGACCATAAAGCTTAAGCTCTGCTAATGCATCTTTAACAGCTTGTCTCTTTTCGTCATTCACAGCTTCTTTCTCAGATTGTGCAAGTAGCTTCCTGACAACATCTTCGGTGTTACTACCTACATCAGCTATAATGTCATCAACATCATCTTCATCAACATCGAAAAGATCTGCCAGTTGGTCTCGCTCACTAGAACCTATATTACTTCCAAAAATTTCTTTCGTAGCATAAATGACTTCATCTGTCATATCCTGATCCTCAACATTAATTGAGTTATGCTCATTTATTTTGATGTCTGTAGGGTCTTCTTCTGTGCCGAAACCCAGTAGCTCTAATATTTCCATAATAACATCATCAATGGATGCATCTGATGCATCACTTTCAGCAGCACCTTGAGCTAAATTAACCAATAATTCTGCTTCACTTTCCGTTATTCCAAGTTCTGCTGATAAAACTTCTGCAAGATTATCATCAAGACTATTTTCATAAGCTGCCTCTGA
>JBCCNR010000019.1:0-12020 GCA_039025725.1 Pseudomonadota bacterium
ACAGGGAGTTGAGGTTTCCCTGTGTAACTACGATACTGACCACTATGTATTTTTAATGCTGGAGGCTTTCTGCTAGGTTGAGTGGACAGTATCGTAGTTACACAGGGAAACCTCAACTCCCTGTAACTGGCATGAAACGTATTGTAGTCGCTGATGAACATTTTTCGCCGCAACATATTAAAGTTCTTATGAATTTGGTAAGAGCTCTCAAGGATAAAGGTTATGAGCCTACCATATTATATGAGAAACACCCCACTTGGGCTGACTACGAGCTAGAATTTGTGAAGGAAGTTTTTAACATCGAACAACCTAAATCAGTAGATTTAGAACATGTCAGCGCACTTCAGAAATTATATAAAGATGATGAAAATTTTCGAGAAGATCTTAAGAGCCTTTGTTCTGCGATTCGTGCGAATCGGAATTTATCGTCTCTTATATATAGTTCAAAAGTAAATAAGACAGAGTTATTAGATGGTTTAAGAACTGTCAGAGATAAAGAGATTGCAAAGAAATTATTTGATGCTCTTTATAGTAAGATTGGTTGTGAAGCCTCAGATGTGAATGAAGAACTCATGCTTCACAAGATACTTATGCTTGAAAGACGAGAGCTTGAAGGTACGTTTTTTAAAACAACGCCCACAATACCAATTGATCAAAAAAGAAGCATGGCCTTTCATTTGGCAGATGCTTTCATCGAGGATGCTTTTTTGCCCTATGGAAAACAAAGTCTCAATTGGTGGGAATATAAAATACCTCTAGCTTATTATGATGGTGACCATGAGCTACTTGAGAAATATAATCTGGTCAATTTAAAAAATGAAATAATTTTTTGTAATGGAAACTTGATAAAGTCAGACGATAAAGATAAAAAAAAGTTAGTGAACGATCTGAAATGGGCAACGTCAAGGTTGTTGCGTGATGCATTTATGTTAGAGGAAATCGCAGCCCTTTTGAGTGCGACGCATTTGCCAATTCCTTTTTTAGGTGCAAGTCATGTTAAGATGATGGCACATTATGCGAACATATTTAGTCTGGAAATATATCCTGGTTTTCATTCACCTCTTTATAATAAACTAGGCAATCGTGATATAATACCTTTGCTTCCTGATCATGTGGAGAGCTTCTGCCAAGATTACCAAGAAAAGTTAGATAAGTTAATTAATGAGCCGGAAAGTTTCACAGTTACTTCTGAAAATCCACTTCTAACAACTTTAAGCAAAGCAGAAGTAGCTTATGGAAATATGCAAAAAAGATCAAATCATAGCGAATAGACTTCTTTACAGACACCTTACCTGGTGATGATAACTCTGAAGCAGGCCATTACGAAATTGGTACAAATTTTGCCAAAATCATTACTGGCTTAGGGGCAGCTCTCATTAAAGTCAATTCGCTATATCTTTAAATCTTTGCATAATAAGCGACGCATCTTTTTCTATGCCATCAAGCGTCTTTTCTGGTTTATAGAGCGCTCCGCCAAAGCCAAAGCCATCAGCGCCGGCTGATTTAAACTCCTGCATATTGTCTGCATGGATACCACCCGTGACAAATATTTTGGTTTGTTCTGGCAGGACTGCTCTGATGGCTTTGATATATTTGGCTGATATAGCCTCTCCGGGGAAGAGCTTAAGCGCATCTGCGCCATATTTTATAGCAGAAAAGGCCTCAGTTGGCGTAAAAACGCCGGGTATAGAGATAAGGTCGAGTTTTTTTGTGGTCTCTATAACATCTTTGTCCATATTTGGTGAGACAATAAGCCCTGCGCCTGTTTTGGCGATATCTCTAACCTGATCTGGATGGGTGACAGTGCCGGCGCCTATGATGGCGCGATCCGCGAAATTATCCTGCAAAATTTGAATAGATTTAAGGGCTTCAGGTGAGTTCATGGGAACTTCAAGACATGTCCAGCCGCATTTTATCAATATCTCTCCGACTGCTAAAACCTCATCTGGCGTGATATGTCGTAAAATTGCAAGCAAACGAAATTTTTCTATCATTCTATCAAGCCTTTATATTAATACCAAAAGCAAAATAATTTTATTAAGTGCTTTTGGTAGAGCGCCCGACTGGGCGCCGCGCATCGTTGCGCGCCCCCTCGGAGCCGTTGGCGTGAGCCAACTGGCGTGAGAGAAAAACCACTTTAAGTTTTTTGATATACACTAATTTTGATAGATACAATGTTAAAAATTAATTAGTCGCTTGGTGTAAGACGTTTTCTGAGAATTTTTTGGCCAATTTTCTCAATGCACCAGCCCGGTAAAATACGGTAAAAGCGCATGAGATACCCAAAGGTCTTTGGAAAAATAATCTCACGCCGATCTGTTCCAAGTTCCCTAAACAAGATGTCTGCAGCCTCCTCAGCTTCGATCATAAAAGGCATTGGAAACTCATTTTTATCCGTCATTGCGGTACGCACAAAACCCGGATTAACAAGCTGAAGCCCGACATTATAGCGCTGTAATTCTGGCCTAAGCCCCTCTGCGAGATTTATAAGCGCCGCCTTAGTCATACAATATCCGGTGGCTGTCGGCATGCCGCGATACCCTGCCAAAGATGCGGTGAGCGCAATATGCCCCGAACGGCGTTGCATCATATCGCGCATGGCTGGGTCAAGCCCATTTATGATGCCTTTTTGGTTGGTTTGATAAATTTTATCGTAAATATTCGGGTCAAAATCCTGAATAGTCGCATGAATACTGATCCCGGCATTGAGAAAAACAATATCTGGATGTCCGATGTCATTTAGCATTTTTGCATAGACATCTCTGACCATATCAAGCTGAGTTACATCTTCTTCATAGGACGTGATGCGTCCTGACAGGCCTTTCGCAGCTGAGACAACATCTTTAAGTTTATCCGTACGTCTTGCAGAAATCACGACATGATAGCCTTGCTGCGCGAATTTAAGAGCCGTCGCGCGACCAATCCCCGAGCTGGCCCCTGTTATTTTGATGATTTTCATAAAATTATGCTGTTAATAGCTTTCTGATATGTGTATAACTTATATTGGTTCAATAAAGAAATATTTTGTGAAGTTTGGGGTTGATTGTGTCTATAATTGTTGTGAATGATGCAGAATTTGAAGAAAAAGTCTTAAAATCCGACATGCCTGTTCTGGTAGATTTTTGGGCGGAATGGTGTGGCCCTTGTAAGGCTCTTGCGCCAACACTTGATAAAATTTCAGCCGATATGGATGGAAAGATTATTATCGCTAAAATGAATGTGGATGATAATCAATCGACACCTGCGCAATATGGTGTGCGCGGAATTCCTATGCTGATTTTATTCAAAGATGGTAAAGTTACATCCACCAAAGTCGGGGCTCTGCCGGAAAAAGAAATTTCTAACTGGATCAGTGAACAGGTATAAAAATGTCTGAAAGCAGTGCGACTGAAAGTGAGATTTTATCAATTTCTGAAACTGCACAGCAGAGAATTTCTGCTTTATTATCCTCCGAAGATGCGCAATTTTTCCGTGTTGCAGTCAATGGCGGCGGATGTTCTGGGTTCCAATATGATTTTGGAGTTGCAGAAGAAAAAAAAGATGATGATCACCTTATTGCATGTGGGTCTTACCATGTGTTGGTAGATGATGTCTCTGTTGCTTTTTTAAAAGGTGCTGTGCTTGATTATGTCATCGAGCTCATTGGGGCAAGTTTTGTTATAAAAAATCCAAATGCCAAATCATCTTGTGGATGTGGTGTTTCATTCTCTGTTTAGTTTTATAGCGATAGCTTAGCGTTATCACTACAAAATAGGGACTATTTTGTAGTGGGTTAATCATAAAAGAAGGGGGAGAGGTTCATGAAACTTGTCACATGGAATGTCAATTCAGTGCGTGCGCGTTTTGAAAATCTACAGAATTTTTTACAAAGAGAGCAGCCCGATATTGTTTGCCTTCAAGAAATAAAATGCCAGGATCATCAATTCCCTGCTGAAGATATTGAAGATTTAGGATATAATATCGCGCTTCATGGTCAGAAAAGTTATAATGGTGTTGCTGTTTTATCGAAATATCCTCTTTCTGATGTGGAGAAGGGGCTTCCTGGTTTCGACGATGAGCAAGCACGTTTCATAACAGCAGATATATCTATACAGGATAAGATGGTGCATATTGTGAATTGTTATATGCCCAATGGAAATCCGCGCCCGGGGCCGAAATTTGACTATAAAATCGCTTGGATGCAGGCGCTTATAAGTTACATTCGTAATTTGCGTGATGAAGAGGTCCCTTTTATCTTATGTGGTGATTTTAATATTATCCCCAAAACGATTGATGTGCATGACCCTGCTGCGTGGGCAGATGATGCTTTATATATGCCTGAGATAATAAATTTCTTCAATGAGCTCATTTATATGGGGCTTGTCGATACGGTAAGACATTTCAATCCGCATGATCCGGCATATAGTTTCTGGGATTATCAAGGCCGAGCGAGAGAGAAAAATCATGGTATCCGCATTGATCATATTCTACCGTCGCCGGAGGTTATTGGTTATGTGCAGAAAGCATATATTATTGACTCAGAGCGCGATACAGCCAAAGCATCTGATCATGCACCTGTTGCATTAGAAGCATTCTAATAGGGATTGTGCTCCATGATTCTTAAAATCAGGATATAAAAAAACCCAAAAAACGGTCGCTAAGCGGTCCCTGAGCTTGTCGAAGGGCGAAGCGTAAGTTTTTCTTAAATTGTTTGTGTGTTTTATTTCTTTTAGCGCCCTTCGACAAGCTCAGGGTCCGCTCAAGGCTCCAAAGCGACCAACCTTGAAAATTTAGTTTCAGTAATTATGTATAACTCTAATAGAGATTGTGCTCCATAATTCTTAAAATCAGGATATAATCAGGATATAAAGAAACCCAAAAAACGTTCGCTGAGCCTGTCGAAGCGTAAGTTTTTTAAAATTGTTTCAGTGTTTTCTCGCCTCTTACACCCTTCGCACCCTTCGACAAGCTCAGGGACCGCTCAAGTTTCTAAAACGACCAACCTTGAAAATTTTAGTTGTCGAAGCGTAAGTTTTTCTTAGATTGTTTCTGTGTTTTATTGCTTTTCGCGCCCTTCGCACCCTTCGACAAGCTCAGGGACCGCTCAAGTTTCTAAAACGACCAACCTTGAAAATTTAGTTTCAGTAATTACGCTGCACTAGTTAGCTCTAACTATTTCGCTGTGATAACGCCACAGGCAATGCGACCACCTGATCCGCCAATAGGCTGCGATATATGGTCATCTGGTTCAGCATGAAGAATAAGCGTTGATCCGTCAGCATCAAGGAGAGCATTTTCACCGTCATCTAATGTGACCAGATGTGTAAAGAGTTCAATCTCCGCAGCGCCATCTTGCCTCACAATTAAATTTGGCAAATTTCCGGCATGTGGGCCATCTGGATTAAGAAGTCCATGCGGCTTTTGATCTGGCATAATATGGCCCTTGGCGGATTTAAAATGCTCAGTATCCTCACAGGTGCCTTTATTATGGAAATGCATACCATGCTTTCCGGCAGGCAGCCCCTTCACTGAGATATTCAGCAGAACTCCGCCACTGCCCTGAGTGTAAAGCACTGTCCCGATCGTTTCGCCCCTATTATTGATCAAAATACTTTCTGCCTGATCGCCTATTTCAGCTGCATGTGCGACGCTTGCTAAACCCACAGATAAAGCAAATATTTTAGAAAATATATTCATTTTCTTCTCCCTGCAATCACTACGAAAACATTATCCTACTTCTAAAGCATTACGCAACTATTTTCTCTTTTGTTTTTTGACTTATAGCTTCAGAAGGGGGGAGAGCATTTTTCAACTTTTCAAGCAGATCAAGGGCACCAGAAGGAGACATCTTTTGAATATCAGCCTTTTGCAGCATTTCTTCTATATCATGTATATAGTGCGGAGTTTTTGCTTGCGAGAAAAGTGGTGCAGCGGTCTCTGATGGCACTGGAACGGCTTTGTTTTTGTCAGTTTTCTGTAGAAATTCTTTGGCCTTTTTGACCACTTGTGGCGGCATACCGGCAAGCTCTGCGACATGAACACCATATGATTTCTTCGCTGCCCCTTGAGTAACATGATGCAAAAAGATAATTTCATTATCATATTCGGAAACGGTGACTTGTAAATGACCAACGCGCTTGCTTTGGGCAGTCAGGTCGGTCAGTTCATGATAGTGAGTCGCAAAAATCCCAAGACAATTTATCTCAGAAATCAGATAGGCAACAGTGGCATAAGCAACGGCCAGCCCGTCATAGGTCGAAGTTCCACGCCCAACTTCATCTAATATCACAAATGAGCGCGATGTTGCATATTTTAGAATATAAGCCATTTCGGACATTTCTGTCATAAAGGTTGATTGCCCCTTAGCGAGATTATCCGACGCCCCCACACGCGAGAAAAGGCGATCGAAAATTCCGGCTTCATAATGGCTGGCTGGCACATAAAAACCAGCTTGTGCCAATAAAATGGCCAGTGCATTTTGCCTAAGAAAAGTCGATTTTCCGCCCATATTCGGCCCGGATAACAGCCATAATTCAGTTTGCTTTTTTTGGGCATGCTGTAGAAAATGGCAATCATTGGGCACGAATGATTTTGTGGCTTGAGATTTCAGAATTTTCTCAATGACCGGATGACGCAATTTTGCGATAGATAGGGATTTATCCTGCCCAAGGACCGGTCTTGTATAATCATTTTCCTGTATTAAAACTGCATGTGATGCATAAAGATCAATTTCGGCATATCCATCGGCAAAAGCTGCGAGATCAAAAATATCTTCCTGCACTTTTTCACAGAGCATATCGAAAATTTCAATCTCTTGTCTGTTGAAATTTGCATCTGCTTCAAAAATTTGCTTTTCTAATTGCATCAGCTCTTCTGTTGTGAAGCGAATTGCATTGGCCAATGTTTGTTTATGGATAAATTTTACATGTTCAAATTCAGTTTTTAACATGCGATCTGCATGTAGGGACGGCACATCAATATGATATCCAATCACATTATTATGCTTTATTTTCAGTGCGTTTATGCCAGTATATTCGCGATATTTTCCTTCAAGAGAGAGAATAAATCCCTGTGCATTATTTTTTAATTTCGTATATTGATCAAGCAAAGCATCAAAGCCCGGAGCCACAAAGCCACCAAACTTCAATGTAACAGGAGGCTCATCCATAAGTGCATCACTTATATCATGATAGCAGGGAATATTTTTACATAAGGCTTTAAAACACTCCTGAAGTATGTCAGGCATATGCTGATAATTATCAATATTCACATCATAGAGCATTGTGTGAATAAGAGATATTGCTTGTCTGATACCGCCTAAATCCGCTGGAGTCCCTCTGCCAGATTGCAAGCGCCCTAACAGACGTGCCATATCGGGAAGCTGTTTGAAGACCAGTCGGATTTTCTCTGTTAGATTATGATTTTCAATAAAAAAATCTATCGCATCATAGCGCTGATTGAGGGCTTTTTGATCAACAAGCGGCGATGATAATCTCTCTGATAAAAGCCGCGCGCCGCCTTTGGTGGTCATATTATCCAGAACCCATAAGAGAGAATATTTTTTGCTATTCTCACTCCCCTGAAAAATTTCGAGGTTTTTCAAAGTCGCGGCATCCACAGCAAGCTTATGATCCTGCGGTTCAAATTCTGTCGGTAGAAGGAGATATTTGCTATTTTTCTGTGTTTTCTCAAGATAGGATAACAGTAAGATAGCAGCTTTTTCCTCAAGCCCGGAAAGCCCTTCAGTAAAGTCACTTCGCGGTATATCTGGTAAAATCTCCTGATAAGTATGCAGCATATCAGGTGCATATTCTTTAAGAAAAGTTATATCTTCGCGCGTCCCATATAAAATTTCGGCTGGCCTGACGGTCATCACATAATTGGTAAAATCGGCAGGATTTTCAATCAGCGTATATGCATTTTTTCCCGTAGACATATCATAGCGAAAAGCACATAATTTCCTATCATCACGCATCAGCGCCACAAGATAATTGCCCGAAGCAGGGTCTAACATATGATCTTCTGTCAGAGTGCCGGGCGTAAGAATTCTCACGACATCTCTTTTAACGACAGCTTTTGATCCTCGCTTTTTGGCTTCGGCAGGGTCTTCAGTTTGCTCACAGACCGCGATATAGAACCCTTTTTTGACCAGCCTTTCCGTATAAACCGCATAATTATGCACAGGAACACCGCACATGGGAATATCCTGATCTTTATATTTCCCGCGTTTGGTCAGAACGATATCGAGTTCTTTTGCAGCGGTTTCTGCATCTTCGAAAAAGAGCTCATAGAAGTCTCCCATGCGAAAAAATAATAAACAGTCTTTATGGTCTGCTTTGGTTCTGAGATATTGTGCAATAACCGGTGTTGCGCTGGGGTCTATGTCTGTCATAATGTCCTACCTTTCCTTTCTATATAAGGACTTGTGCAAGTTTTTTCAATGTGAAATAAAGAAGTTAACTCATATTCGGAGAATCTTATGAATAAAGTTATCCTTTTTCCCGGTCAGGGGAGTCAATCTGTCGGGATGGGCAAAAATCTATATGAAAATTTCAGATGTGCAAAAGATGTCTTCGACGAGGTTGACGATGCTTTAGGACAAAAACTATCTAAAATTATTTTTGAAGGCCCGGAAGAAGACCTTACATTGACAGAAAATACTCAGCCAGCATTGATGACGGTTTCAATGGCTGTTATGCGCATTTTAGAAAAAGAGTTTGATATCGTGCCTGCACAGCACTTTACATATGCTGCGGGTCATTCTCTGGGGGAGTATTCTGCATTATGTTGCAGTCATGTTTTTTCACTGGCCGATACTGCGCGGCTTTTAAAAATTCGTGGAACCTCTATGCAAAAGGCTGTTCCTGTGGGGCAGGGGGCTATGGCTGCGATCATAAATCTGTCTTTTGATAAGATTGCGGATATTACGCAGACTGTTGCAACAGATACAGGGCAATATTGTGATATTGCAAATGACAATTCAGAGGGGCAAATCGTGATCTCTGGCCATAAAGAAGCCATTGATAAAGCATGTGATATTGCCAAATCTGCCGGTGCCAAGCGTGCCTTGCTTTTGCCTGTAAGTGCGCCATTTCACTCTGGATTGATGCAGCCTGCCGCCGTGGCTATGGAGGCTGCATTATCTGAGGTTACAATGCAGGATGCGGATATGCCAGTGATTGCGAATGTTTCTGTGACGCCTGTGACGGTGGTGGATGATATCAGGAAGGCTCTGATTGCGCAGGTGACGGGTCGTGTGAGATGGCGGGAGACAATGGCATATTTTGCAGATAATAACATCGAGACCGCCATTGAGGCCGGATCAGGCAAAGTTTTAACGGGCCTGTTAAAGCGTGCGATGAAGGATGTGCAGCTTGTAAATTTACAAAACCCTGATGATATAGAGCTTTATGCCAAATCCGCATAGGCTTCTGATTGATATTGGGAATAGCACGATTGATTATTTGCGTTGCTCGGATGGTAAGCGTTTCACCTATGCGCATCATGATCAGGCTTTGGATGAGATTTTAAGCCAGCATGTGCATGAGGAAATTGTCTTTTGCTCAGTCGTGCGGCATCTTTCGGATAGGTTGGTTGCGCTTTGTGAAACGCAAAGCAGGACATATTTGCATATAAATTCTTATCACAAAATTGGTTTTGGGATGCAGGTTGATCATCCTGATCAGGTTGGGATAGATCGTTTGGTGTCTCTTAAGGGGGCGAGGCAGAAATATAAGGGAAATTTATTGGTCATTGATGCAGGGACTGCGACGACATTTGATCTTCTGGATAAAGATGATAACTTTCTGGGCGGAGCCATCACGGCTGGCCTTGGCATGATGCGCGATATGCTTTATGAGAAGACAGATGCTTTGCCATATGTTGCACTTGAAAAGCCTGCCACACCTATTGGTATAAATACAGATATGGCCATGAAATCTGGTCTTTATTGGGGATATATTGGCCTGTTACATATGATGATCCGTAAATATAAACATATCTTTGCGAGAGATCTGACCGTTCTGGCCTCTGGTGGAGTAATGTCTTTGTTGAGGGATGAATTAAAAGAAGACATTGATGGCTATGATGATATGCTTATCTTTGAGGGCCTAAATTATTTAAGCTGTAAAAATATTTTATAGAGGATTATGACAAAGAAAAAATCTAAAGAAAGAGCCGTCTTTCTGCCCCTTGGAGGATCAGGAGAGATTGGCATGAATATGAATTTATTTGGTTATGGTCGGGATAATCACGAAAAATGGATTATGGTTGATTGTGGTGTGACATTTGGTGGTCCTGACACGCCGGGCGTTGATATTATTTTCCCTGATTTTGAATTTATCAAAGAGCGCAGAGAGGATCTTAAAGCGATCATTTTGACTCATGCGCATGAAGATCATATTGGTGCCATTGCTTATGTCTGGCCAGAATTGCGTGTTCCGCTTTATGCGACAGCTTTTACCGCGCGTATGATACAGGATAAATTTAATGATCGCGGCGTAGACGTTAAGGGGTTTCTGAATATCGTACCGTTAAAATCCTCAATTGTGATTGGTGATTTTCGGATAGAATTTGTGTCGATGACGCACTCTATTCCTGAACCAAATGGTATTTATATCAAGACACCGGCTGCGAATATTTATCATACTGGCGACTGGAAATTTGATCCTGATCCTGTCCTCGGAGAGCCTACAGATCATAAACGTATCGCGGAAATTGCCGCTGAGGGCATTGATGCCTGTATTTGCGATTCCACCAATGCGCTGGACAACACCCCATCAGGCTCAGAGGCCGCTATTCTAAGCCCTATGGTTAAGGCTTTGCGCAAATCCACTGGCCGCGTTGCGATTACGACTTTTGCATCTAATGTTGCGCGTATGAAAACATTAATGCGTGCAATTAAGGACTCTGGACGCAAATGCGTGCTTGCGGGGCGCTCAGTTGAGCGTATTTTCAATCATGGTCGCGCCATGAATTATTTCGAAGACCTCCCTGAGCCTGTCGCCTTAGAAGAAGTTAAAGACCATACACCCGGAACGCTTGCATGTATTTGTACCGGATCGCAGGGAGAGCAGCGCGCAGCTTTGGGGAAAATGGCACGCGGTATTCATCCCTTTTTTAATCTCTCAGAGGGGGATACGGTTATTTTTTCCTCTAAAACCATTCCGGGCAATGAGAAATCTGTTTTCACAATTTACAATATGCTGGCGGAAAATGGAGTGACTGTTCTGACGTCGAAAGATTTTGATATTCATGTTTCGGGACATCCGACAGCACCTGATCTTGAGAAGCTCTATAAGATATTAAAGCCAAATGTAGCCATTCCGGTCCATGGAGAGATACGCCATATGAACCGCCACGCAGAGATTGCCCTTGCCCATGGTGCCAATCATGCGATTGTACCGCAAAATGGAGACTTCATTGAAATCACCCGAGAGGGCGTTATCTGCGATAAAGAAGTCGAAGCAGGGCGGCTTTATCTTGATGGTCGCATTGTCGAAGAGAGTGCTTTCGGTTCGGCCTCTGAGCGCAAAAGGCTGACTTATGCTGGATATGCTGCTATTTTTGTGATTGTCGATAAGAGTGGGAATTTATTATCTCCACCCGATATTCAAAGCTTTGGTGTACCAGATGGTGATAAGCTTTTTGGCCGCGCAGGAATGGAATATCTTTATCATCAATTGGTCGAAGCCTATGAGGGGCTTGATGCTAAAGATTATGATGATGATCAGAAAATCTCTGAGGCCATAAGATTATCCTATAGAAGAACAGTCAACCAAGCCTGGGGCAAAAAACCCATAACCGAGGTAAAGGTTATAAGGCTAGGGTCAGCCCTCATTAAATTCATGAATTCTGCATCATGAAAATTTATAATGAATAAGCGGTAAAAGGACGCAGCGACTAGCCTCGCCCTAATCGCAAGTCATTTTATCGTTTAGGCATATAAATTTTCGATGCCCTAAAGGGTTTGTTAAAAATGCTATAATACCTGCGTTTTACTCGCTCGAATATGCTACAGCATGTCCTTCCCTCGCAAAACT